>JBGSVR010000113.1:0-3964 GCA_041752855.1 Thermosynechococcaceae cyanobacterium | reverse complement strand
AAACGCAATGTTTCTTTACATTTTGCTGTATCCCCAGTGTAGCGGGTCTTAACCTATCTAATGGCTCAGAGCCAGAGCAGGGCTTAAAGGATCTTCAGCCGTAGGTTCATCCCTCTGGTACACAGGGAAAGTTGTTTTTCTTGCTACACATACGCTAGTCCTTGTTTTCCAAGATCTAAGATTATGAACAGCGGATTAGACACATTCACACAGCAGACAGCGATCCACTCCATCCAACTTTATCAGCAGCATCTTTCGCCTCGAAAAGGTTTTGCTTGTCCTCATAGACTTTTATATGGGGGGCAATCCTGCTCTGAGCATGTAAAACATTTACTGCTGAAGCAAAGTCTTGGCTCAGTGGTTCAGAGGTCTGTAGAGCGCTTGCAAAGTTGTACCTTAGCCGCTCAAGCGCTACGGCTGCAAAGCCAGGGAGGATGTATTGTCATTCCCTGCTGTATTCCACTTTGAAGCGATTCATCACCCGCTTCAAAGATAATGTGACCGCTAAAAACAACAACTTCCTGGTGGTCTCTGTTTCTTATTTCCAATTCAAGTGACAATAGGTAAATTGCCTTACTCTTCCTATGAATTCATGCAGACCTTAGACCTGTCACCATCCCTTTCAGCTTCTTTGCAGTTAGATACCCCACTAATCATTGCAGGGCGTACCTTTACCTCTCGCCTCATGACGGGATCCGGCAAGTACCGTGATTTTGACCAGATGCGTCAAAGCATTACCGCCAGCGGCTGCGAGATTGTGACGGTTGCCGTGCGACGGGTGCAAACCCAAGCTCCGGGGCATGAGGGCTTAGCTGAAGCATTGGACTGGACTAAGATTTGGATGTTGCCCAATACCGCCGGCTGTCAAACGGCAGAAGAAGCGGTGCGGGTGGCTCGTCTGGGGCGTGAGATGGCGAAGCTGTTGGGTCAAGAAGACAACAATTTTGTCAAGCTAGAGGTTATCCCCGATGCGAAGTACCTTTTGCCTGACCCTATTGGCACGCTGGAAGCCGCAGAAAAGCTGGTCAAAGAAGGGTTTGCGGTGCTGCCCTATATCAACGCTGACCCACTGCTGGCAAAGCGTCTAGAGGATGCTGGCTGTGCCACTGTGATGCCTTTAGGTTCTCCGATTGGTTCCGGTCAGGGGATTCGCAATGCAGCCAATATCGAGATCATTATTGAAAATGCCAAGGTGCCTGTGGTAGTGGATGCGGGGATTGGCACCCCCAGTGAGGCGGCTCAAGCGATGGAGTTTGGCGCAGATGCGCTGCTAGTGAATACGGCGATCGCCCAAGCCCAGAACCCTGCTGCAATGGCGCACGCGATGGGTCTTGCCACAGTTGCAGGTCGTCTTGCATACCTCTCAGGAAGAATCCCCATTAAAGCTTACGCCAGCGCCAGCTCTCCCCTAACAGGGCTGATTAACAGTTAGACCTCTTAAAAACTAGGTCGCCGAAGGGTGCCTGTTAGTTACGCCATAAACATTAGGAGCGTGATTTATGGCAAGGGCACTTTTGGAAGCATACGATAGCCTGAAACGCTGCAATAAGCCTAGCAATAGAGTGATGAGTATTTGAGCTGACCTTTGATGGGGCATAAATTGGATGATACAGGCAATTCGACGGATGGTAAAAATTCAATCTGGTGGGCGGATTGAAATTCCTGCTTCTGAGCTAAATGAGGGAATGGTTGCTGAGGTGATTGTTCTGGTGCAGAAGCCTACTGTGACGGAAACACGAGATCTATCGATGCAAGAGGCGATCACAAGGGTACAGGCGCTGGTGCGTCGGCATGTACCAGAAGGATATTCCTTGTCTGAGGAGCTAATACGAGAGCGGCAAGCGGAAAATGAGCATGAATAGGGTGCTTTTGGATGCCTCAGCACTGTTAGCGCTCATTAATCAAGAAACTGGCTCTGAAAATGTTGCTGCGGCTATGTCCACTGCGTGCATGAGTGCGGTGAATGCGACTGAGGTGGTATCGAAGCTGATAGATAAAGGGTTCAGTGAAGTAGAGATTCGGGAGATTTTTGACGCGCTAAAGGTGCTGATTATTCCATTTGACGAAGAGCAGGGTTTTATTGCAGGTTTATTACGCGCCGATACTAAGCGTTTGGGGCTATCGCTGGGGGACAGAGCCTGTTTGAGTTTGGCGATTAAACAGAAGTTGTTGGTCTTGACGGCGGATCGAGTATGGGCTGAGCTTCAACTGGGGCTGAATATTCAGATAATTCGATAAAAAGGGTTTTGTCAATCAAATGAGTAAGGCTGCGATCACCCAAGCCCAATCGCAGTAAAATGTCGGTAGCGACCCATGTTTGCGCAAATAAAACCGGATCGCACAGGCGGTGGGGTTCGTAAACGTGAACGATCGCCACAGAAAAGACTTCATGGTTTAGGGGCATATATAGGGTGATGGACTATCAGCTAATTTCAGTGGCTTCGGCGATCGCAGTTGTCATCGGGCTGGTGCTTAGCCTTCGATTTCGGAGCCAGCGGGGAGCCGCACAGTCTGCCTTAGCCGCAGCCGATTCAGAGAAGGCAGCGCTGCAAAGCACGGCACAGAAGCTGACCCAAGAAAGAACTGCACTTACAGAAGCCATGAGTCTTGCAAAGCAGGTCGTTACTGCATTAGAGCAAGACGTGGCGGCACTCACCCAATCTAAAGAAACACTGCTGCAAGAGAAGGCAGTTGAGCAACAAAATGGTGCTGAACTCCAAGCTAAAGTTGCAAATCTTCGCCAGCAACAGCAGCAGACTGAGCAGAACTTAACGGCAGCACAAGCCAAGCTCACTACGGTACAGACAGAGCTTGAAAGCTTGAGTCAAGCGAAAACTCAGCTTGAAACCGAGCGGCAAACCAAACAAACCGACAATCAGGTGTTGCAACAGCGCCTTGATGAAGCCTCCCAGGTCCAGCAAAAACTCCAGACCCAGCTACACACCGCACTTCAAGAGACAGAACTTAGAGATGAACAGATCCACAACCTGACCCAAACCCACGATCAGCTTGAACAAACGCATCGTACAGCTCAAGCTCAAATCACTGAGTTGGAGCAGCAGCTCACCCAACTACGGCAGCAAGCCCAACGGGATAGCGATGCCTTCCAAACCGAAAATGCAGCATTTCAGGCACGTCTGAAAGTCTTGGCTCAAGCGGAGCAAGATCTAAAGCAAGCCCAAGCCAAGCTGACCCAACTCGAACAAACCGTGAGTCAGGTGTCTGAGGAACGGGAGGCGCTAACACTGACCCTGACCACAGCCCAGGCACGAGTACAGTCCTTAGAAACTGACCTAGATCATCTGACAGAACAGCGACAGCAGTTGACGGAAGCGCTTCAGCAGTTGACGGAAGCGCTTCAGCAGGCTCACGCTGAAACCACTGGGTTGCAAGATCAGGTAAAAGCCCTGGAGCATCAGCACCAACGCACCCTGACCGACCTTGAGGCGCAACATCAAACGGCGATCGCCCAGATCCAGAATCAGTTAGAGACTCTAAAACCCTACCCTGCTCAAGTTGAAGAACTTCAAACCAAGCTCCAGACCGTCCAGAATGATCGCACCGCCCTTCAGCATCAGCTTCAAACTTTAGAACCTTACCCCGCTCAGGTTGAAGATCTCCAGACACAGCTCCAAACCGCCCACAACGAGCGCACGACCCTTCAGCAACAGGTAGATCGCCTCACGCAAACGCAAGAACGGCTTCAGCAAACCCAGCGTAGCGGAAACCAGTCCCTGACCACGCTCCAACAGCGGCTTCAGGATTTAGAGTTCCAAAACGTGAAGCTGGAAAGCGATCTTCTCGAAATACAGGAGGCTGGGATTGTTACCGAACAAACCCAAAGCAACCTTCAAACAGAGCTAGAAACCGCCCATCAAAACATCTCTAAACTTGAGGACAGCCTTGCTCAAGCCAACGTGCTTGGGCAACAAGTGCAGGTGCTAGCACAAGAGCGCGATCGCCT
>JBGSVR010000112.1:0-7418 GCA_041752855.1 Thermosynechococcaceae cyanobacterium | reverse complement strand
GATCGCTCAGCAGGGCAAGAGAGCATTTCGCCTTTTCAAGTAGGTCACGGTTGTTTCGGTTTTGGTCAGGAACTGGGGCAAAGGTAGCCTTGGTTTCTGGCTGGGTTTGACCTGCGGTTTTAGGGTCTGGGTATTTGCCCTGTCTGATGCTTTCGTTTAGCTTTGCCTCAAAGACAGGGATCTCTGCTGCTAATCTTTGCTCAAGTTCAGCAATATGAGGCACTTTGGCGATCCATTCATAGCCAGGATGATTGGCTCTTGCATAGGAATCGTTTAGGTCTGCTCTGACATTTTCAAGTGACCCATAGCTTCGCATGAGAGCCTGATCACCCGAAGCCTTGAGCGTATCCCAACTAATGCCTTTAGCTGCCTCAAGCCCATAGTCCGGTGGAATCAGACCTGTCTTATCTTTAGGAATTGGTGAGGCGGCTTTAATCTGGACGTTTTGGGCTTTTACAGCTTCAGGCTGAGGTGTGGGTAAGGGTGCAGGTTCACGAATGACAGGTGCTGGCACACTCACCGCTCGTACTGGCTCTGGTTGGGGCGACTGTTGCTGACTTTGCAAAGGTTCAGCAGTGGGCTGAGGCGTTGGTGATTGTGCAGAGGCTTCCGTAGAGCTAGCGCTACTGGGCGATCGCACTGCCTCAAATGCCTGTTTTGCACCTTCTGTACGCTCTGGCGTTGCTTGGGAAACGACCGCGCCATTCTCTGTCTTGAGAACGGTCTTGTTATCTACCATCACCTCAAAGTCTTTCGGCTTTAGGGCTGGATTCGGCAATGATGCAAAATACGCCTTGAGCGATTTGATTTCATCAGGAGTTAGCTCATTTTTGGAGGCCGTAAACACCCCATCCTTGACCTGACCCTTCAGCTTGGTCTGACCATCAACTTTGATCTCAATCGTGGGGTCTTTGCTCTTGCCAAAGGATTTAGCAAGGCATTTGATCATCTCTTTAAGCGCTTTCATCATCTCTGACTGAGCGCGTTGGGCAGAAGTACCCGCTCTATCTATCTCGTACTGGTTCGACATAATTTATTCCTAAAATCCGGCTGCACTAATATCGGTAGAACGGGAGATGACCCGAACATTTTTGATGAACTTGGTTTTGATATTCATCGCTTCAAGTGCCTTAATCTCTTCTGGGAACATGATTTGAGGCGTTTCACCAGTTCCCGAAAGTCCAATCTGCATATCCTCGGCACAGAACACATCCATATCCTTGCGTTCTGGATTCTGTGCTTTACAGGCCGCTAACATGGGTGCAAAATATTGACTCGCAAGCGCCACTGCGACCGATGGCGGCAGGTAGTCCATCCTGAAGGCCACTCGATTACGATTAAGCCACTTACACTTTTGGCCTTCTGTCCTAAAGTGCAGGAATTCAACCTCATGCTTAGATGGGTTGACTGACTTTGATTCTGTTTCCCAGTACGTCACTTTTCCTTTGGCTGACTGGCGAACCGCCAACGGCGTAGCAGAGGTACTCGGATAGCAGCGCTCAAATGCGTAGGTCTGTTGGACGGGGGCGATGGCTGACTCTTGCAGGTTCGCTTTGACATGGCGAATCATGGCGAAGGAGGCCAGAAAAACCAGCACGACTGAGGCAGTCCCACCGATCCACAAGATTGATGGCTTGGGCATAGCGTTCGTCTCCAATTGCTTCCGAGTTAATATCGGAGCGTTTGGAAAAAGGCGAACAAAATCGCTGATGTTAAGCTATGGCTAAACAATTTCTGATGCCGACCTATGGCTGCTGTCACACTGAATCTGGACTCGATTACCTATCTGACTCATGAACTATTTCATGAACTATGTCGAGACAATCGTGACCTTCAGCTTGAGCTAACGGCTGATAGAAAGCTGATTGTTATGCCGCCGACTGACTGGAGAACAGGCAGACGGAATGCAGCTCTAACGGCTGACTTATGGATATGGAATCATCAAGCAGACAACGGGATTGCTTTTGGATCCTCAACAGGCTTTATTTTGCCCAACAGTGCAGTCCGCTCTCCTGATACGGCTTGGGTTCAATTAGATAGGATCACCACACTCGACCCAGAGCCTGAAGGGTTCTTACCCCTTGCACCAGACTTTTTAGTTGAGCTACGTTCTGCAAGCGATCACCTCTCAACCTTACAAGACAAAATGAAGGAGTACATCGAGAACGGCGTTCGCTTGGGCTGGCTCCTAAATCCACAAGATAAAGAGGTTGAAATTTATAGACAGGGGAAAGAGATTGAGATACTACGATCTCCCATACGCTTGTCGGGTGAAGACGTATTAACTGGTTTTGTTCTGGAGCTGAAGGAGATTTTTGGATCGTGACCAACGAAGAAGTGTTCAAGAGGGCTTGGGAATGCGCTTCAGTCGGGCTATGGAACCTATCTTACGAGTCAGCGGATCAAGGCTCTTTATCTACTGCTGAAATGCATGAGCTTACTGATCGCCTCAGAGAGATCGCAGATTGGTTTGACTCACAAAAGGAAAATTGCTGGCAGGAATGGAAAGCTAAAAAAGACTAGCAAGTCAGTCGAACTGAAACCCTACATCAACATTGCTCCAAATCTTATCCGTTGTTAGAGTGAGCTTCAGTGCCAGGGATAGACAAGCACGATCGCTCAAAGAGAATCCATTAATCTAGTCCACCTGAGAAGTTCAGCAATCATGCAGGGTGGGGCTGAAGCGAAAGCAGCTCGGCTAGCTCAGCGGTTGCAGGAGCGGTGGATTGACCCAAACGAGGTTTAGCGCTCTCTTTTTTGTTTTGTGTGGACATTTGCCGTACAAAAAAGCATACTAAGAGTAGATCATGTTTGGACGTGTTGATGTCACCCGTAACAAATAAGACCACTCGATTTGAGGTTAGAGTCTCTGCCGAAGAGAAGCAGACCGTAGAATATGCTGCAACTTTAGAAGGGACAACCGTTAGTGCTTATATGCGTTCTCGAATTTTGAGCGCTGCTAAACAGGATATTCTTTCACAAGAAAAGTTACTACTCTCTAACCAGGACAGAGATCTATTTCTCAATGCTTTAGAGAACCCACCGGAACCTAGTGGCAGGCTGAAAGCCGCTTTCTCAGAATTTAGAGAAAAGTATCAGGCTTCATAGATTTATGACTACATTATGGACTTTTTGCCCAATTTCTAAGCAAATGTCCAGGGATAGCTTTGATTGTGGCAAGGAGAAGCTAAATCTTTATCTGCGGCAATCCGCACGTCAGCATCATGAAAAAGGAATTTCTAAAACCTTTGTCGCGCTCCCTGAACCAGAAAGCAAGATCATTGCTGGCTATTATTCTGTCTGCATGGCTCAGATAGAGTTTTTGTCTATGCCTACGTCACAGCAAAAGGGCATTCCCAGAGAGTATCCCATACCAGCAATGCGTATAACGCGCCTTGCCGTAGACAAGACGTTTCAAGGTAAAAGGTTGGGGCAAGAGTTGTTGATGGAGGCACTGACCCGCGCTCTTCGTCTAGCTTCAGAGATTGCCATCTATGCTGTCGTTGTAGATGCAATAGATGATGAAGCCAAACAGTTTTATCTCAAATATGATTTTGTTGCTTATGAAGATCAGACTGATTCTCTATTCTTACCTTTAAAGCTACTCCAAAGACTTTGATTTTGGGACAAATTTGATGCCCCACTGCGATCGCTATCCCACAGATTGAAAGTACAGCAATCTCACTGAATAAGATGATTGGAGTTTTTTGATCATTTAATCTCCTGCCATTTTTTCGGCATTTTGTAGCCCAGTTGTTTGAGCGCCCAAACTTCCTCATCAGAAAGGATAGGCATAGGTCTGTTTAGTCGCTTTTGCATTCTTTCCCTCCAGCCATTAACATATTTCAGCTTCCACTTCTCCCAAATCAACTGGGCTTCTCGTCCATCTTTTTTCCCGAAAACTCGACTAATTGGATTGGGCACCTCACCACTATCCCCCGTGTAATATGTACTGCACTCCCCCTTCCTATAATCCACTGCATACATAGAATACGTTACAGAAACCGGATCAACGATCTCAAGAGCTACCCAAACATCTCGATAGGAAACTCCCTTGGGATTTACTTTATTTAAATCGCGAACAATAAAAGCGTCTCGTAGATCCCCTTCTCCCAGTGGTGCAAGGCATTTTACATCCGTAAATCGTTTCAATCTTGTAGGGTTGACCAACATACTTCGGTACTTAGGCTCAGATGCTTTGGTGGACTGACCGTTCCGATTTAGGAGAAAAAAAACACCGAAACCAGTCACTATCAACGCAAATGACAAAATAGCAGCTTTGAATTTCATGAGTCACTTTCCCCTTAAATAAGATGTTGCATCAATAGCTTCTCCATTCTTTCTAAGAATAAAGTGGATGTGAACACCTGTTGATCTCCCTGTTGTTCCAGCCAAACCAATTGGTTGACCAGCACTGACCGGAGTGCCAACAGATGTTTTGATTTGATTTAAATGGCAATACTGAGTCGTGTATCCATTCTTATGATCAACTGTGACCATATAACCACAGGCACCAGCATCTCCAGCGAATGTAACAACTCCACCATCGGCAGCACGTACCGGATCGTTTAGATTGGCCGCAAGGTCGATCCCATTGTGGAACGATTCCTCGCCTGTTATTGGATGAATCCGTGGGCCAAATTTTGAAGTGATGTACGGGTTACTCACAGGCCATTTTAGTTTGCCTATGCTAATTCCAGACCCAGCTACACAGTCACCTTTTTTATAGTCAGAAATCACGCTGGAAGAATATTTTTTATCTACTCCATCGGGAGCGCCCTCACCGCCCGTATGCATTTCAGCCATTCGCTTCAGCAAAGCATCTCCCTTATAGCCTTGAGCCGTGCCTACATCTGCTAAGCGTCGAATCTGGCTATCCATTAAGGCTTCTTGCTCTTTCTGGGTAAAAAACTTGTCAGTAAGCGCTTGCAGTTGTCCGATATTGATATTGGGGCTATCCACTTGGTTCAAAAAGTCTTGTCCCCCAGGCTTTTGGCGAATGATGTCCTTTGCTGGTCCATAGGACATGAACTGATATTTACCGAGAGCGCGACCATGATTTCCTGCTCCATCATCGGCAACGTAGCTGCCGATCGCCTGATAGCCTCCAGAGCCGCGAGATTCAACGTTACTAATTGCAGTTTTGAAGGCGGCAATATCCACACCTTTATAAATTGCTGCTGTCTTTCCATCGCTGGCAATACAACTGCCCCCATAATCGCCTGAACAACCGCCACTCTGCTGAGCGATCGCCTCTGATAAATTTGCAGAGGAAAATGCCTGCTTAGCTTGTGGTGTACCCTCATACCGCCAATGCCAAGGCTCATTACCTGCGCCCTGATTAGGTGCGCCCGTATAGCTCTGGATAAAACCGTAAGTTTTTGCATTTTGCTTTAGCCATGCATAGGCTGGTGATCTCTCAAACGAGGCATCTAGATTGACGCTATCCCCTGCACTAATATCCAGCGCATAGCCTGTGTGATGTTCCGAGTAGCCAGGAGGCGCACTAATCTTAGCCGCCTTTTCTTGAGAACCAAGCTTGTTCACCTGATTGACCCACAGCGTTTCTTGCTCCTTCACAGAGCGATAGCCAGACACAACCGTCAGGTCAATCCCTACTTTTGCCGCGTCCTGCCGCATTTTGTTGAACGCCGTCGCAGTGTCCTTGTGTAGCTCCTCTTTTCGATTGAGTGACGCAGGTGTCACGACAGATACGAGGTCGCTGCTATTGGCTTCAGTCTGAGGTTTATACCCATACCTCTCTTTGGATTTATCCTCACTGCTATTGCCTTGAGGAGCGCAGCCAGCGCCCCCGCCACCATTTGGTCCAAGACCTTGAGCAAGACTGGCAAACGGGCTATTCTTGGGCACCGTATCCGGCCCAAACAAAATCCACTGCTTTTCCTTTGCCTTTCCAAAGAACGGCATTGGGAATGGTCCAAAACAGTGAGCGCTATCTGAATCATCAAGTGGGACAAAAACTGAGAAGTAAAGCGCAAACTCAATTTCACCCGCTAGCTCATCAATCTTCTCCAGCACAACTTTTGGATTCTTGCCCAAGGGGAATCGTCCCGTTGGCTCCTTGTCACAGATCGCAGCACCTAGGCCAGAACCACCCGATACTTCTTGCTCTTTTGAAATCCATCGAATATTGGTCGTGGGCAGGGGGCCATTACGTCTGACCTCAATATGGGCGCACGACTGCTTTTCTCCCATGCAGGGAATGCTCATGTTCTCCAGGTTGCCAGAGGCCGTGTTGTCGATATTGCGCTCATGACAATCTGCTGTCACCGAGCAGGGAGACATCCCAAAGCCAATATCAAAGGGCACAAACCAGTCTTTGATAGAAAGCGGATTGAACAGCGGAAACTGACTTAGCCCAGGAATGTCTGAGATTTTAGCCACATCTATCCCAGGCAGCTTTGAGAGCGATATATTCTTCAACCCTGGAATTTGACTAATGCCGTAATTGACCAACTTACCCCCAAGCTGACCGAGCTGACCTTGCAGGAATGGGGCGACACTGCCAACCGTGCCGCCACCCGATAAACCCTGCTGCTGTGCTAATGCCGCAATTGGGGGCGCTTGATTGAGCGGCGTTTGCGCCAGCCCAGGTATGGCCTGTGCAAGCTGGGACACGGTGAGCGACTGCACCAGCGGGAAAGAGGCGAGGGATGCGTTGCCCAAAGGCTGACCTGTGGTTAACCCAATCTGGTCTATGGACAGATTCTGAAATCCATAGTCACTGAACATGCCCACGGTGAATAAGTCTTCAGGACGTGTCCCAGGTGTCCAAGAAATGCGACCCAGGCCAGGATAGGCTATTGACCCAGCGCTTTGAATGCCGCCCATATCCGCTAAGGAATAGGAAAAGTCGGCAAAGTTAAAATCCTGTGGTGCAGAAGTCGGAGGGATGGCGGAATTACTAAAAATGCCCTGCGAGTTCACCAGTGTGGGAACGCTGGCGGCACTGAATAATAGCGCAGCCAGTAGCGGTCGAAATTTCAAGCTTCACCTCCCACGGATAGGAGTGGGGCGTGACTGCTTGAATTGAATGCGCTTGAGCAGCCTGCGGTACGTCGAAAAGTGGTAGATTCGCCATTGCTTTCTGACCAGAAACAGCACGGCAAGGCCACAAAGACCATACGCCAGAAGCTTTAAGCAGCGTATAGCTACGTCAGAAGACCCTAAGAAAGCTGTACTTATCATGTCTGCATTCCTCCAGCAATAAGCAACTTCATAAACCCGTCCTTCTTCATCCCTGAAACCGCGATCGCCTTATCTAAAGACCCGCCCCGACGCAGAAGCCGGATTGCGCCATTCACCTGATACCAGCGGCTTGAGCCATAGCGAATCTCACGGTTTTGTCGTGCCTTGACTAGGCCAAGCTGGAGCGCGTTCGCATAGTCATGGCGACT
>JBGSVR010000111.1:0-21029 GCA_041752855.1 Thermosynechococcaceae cyanobacterium | reverse complement strand
GGATAACCCCTTAGAAGCAGTGTTTCGTCAGATGAACGCTGGGGTTTTTCCGCCGATGGTTGAGACCTTTGAGCGCGGCAAAACCATCTTTTTTCCTGGAGATCCGGCAGAGCGGGTTTACTTTTTGATTAAAGGTGCCGTAAAGCTCTCCCGTGTTTACGAAGCGGGGGAAGAAATTACGGTAGCGCTGCTGCGCGAGAACAGCGTATTTGGGGTGCTGTCATTGCTCACTAAAAATCGCTCAGATCGGTTTTACCATGCGGTCGCCTTTACGCCTGTAGAACTACTCTCTGTGCCGATTGAGCAAGTCGAAAAGGCCATGAAGGAAGATTTGGATTTGCCGATGGTGCTACTGCGGGGGCTATCGTCTCGTATTTTGCAAACGGAGATGATGATTGAGACGTTGGCACACCGAGATATGGGTTCTCGCTTGGTCAGCTTTATTTTGATTTTATGCCGCGATTTTGGGGCGCAAAGCGGCAATGGCATTACGATTGATTTGAAGCTGTCTCATCAGGCGATCGCAGAGGCGATCGGCTCCACCCGCGTGACCGTCACTCGTCTGCTGGGTGAGCTGCGCGATCAGGGCATGATTTCAATCAACAAGAAAAAGATTACTGTACATAACCCCATTTTGTTAGGGCAGAAATTCGCTTAAGTAAAGCCTGTATAAGACTGAGATAGGACATACCAGAGTCGAGGCTTGGTCTTATTCATTCATTACAAACAGCCTGAATTATAATTAGTGTGTTTCTACACCACAAAACCTAAGGTATTTCATCGTGGGAGAGTCGCTTAAAGTCTACATAAGCCATGATGAAGCTGATCTGGGGATTGCGCTTGAACTCTATGTTTGGCTTAAAGACTCTGGCTTGTCTCCTTGGATGATTCATGAAGATGTTTTACCAGGGGAGAATAGAGCTTCAAGTTGTATAGAAGCCATAGAAAGTGCTGATGTTTTCCTTAGTCTTATCTCAAAAAACAGCTTTCACTATTATGAATATGACGACAGGCCTTTTTTTGATGATGAGTTAGAAGCTGAATTAGATACTTTTTTAGGGAATGGATCAAAAGATTTACTTGTTATCCCAATTCGTGTAGATGGATTTCCTCTCCCTGTTAAATTGATGGCATTTCAATCCGCCGATCTTTATTTAGATAAAGATAATGGCCTTAAGCGTCTTGTGGCGGGAATTACTAGATTTGAAAAACAATCTAGAAGAAAAAAATATTCAGCTAACAAAAGCTTGAATTTAAATCGAAGCTTTCATGATTTTATTATATCGGAAATTGAGATAAAAAATATTCGTTGTTTCGAGGAACTCAAAATTAAGTTTTTCCGTAAAGATAAACCTATTCGATGGTCAATGATTCTAGGTGATAATGCGGTCGGTAAGTCTACCTTGCTCAGATGCATTGCGCTTGGTCTTTGTAACGAAAGCGATGCCGTTGCCTTAATGAAGGCTGTTTCTGGCGGATTCGTAAAGAAAGGAGCACAAGAAGGATTTATTAAAATTCATCTGCGCGAAGATAAAAAATCTAAACGATCAAAAAAATATACGATTACAACTCGTATTGTTCAAAAACCTGAAGATGGTTCAGAGATTATTAGACAAGAAACTGACCCTGCGGCAGATTTTCCTTGGTCAGACATTTTTGTGTGCGGTTATGGTGCCTACAGAGCGGCACAAGCTCACTCTAGCTTTGAACAATATGAAGTTAGAGATGCAGTTTCTTCTTTGTTTGACCCTCAAGCCTCTCTTCAGAATCCTGAAATTGTTTTACTCAGACATGAACCAGAAGTCCGAGAGCAGTTAGAACAAAAATTACTGCAAATTTTGATGCTGGACGAACCAGGTTACAAGCTCAACTTTACAAAACGAGGTCTAGAACTAGATGGTCCTTGGGGTTGCTTGCCGTTTCAAGTATTGAGCGATGGCTACCGCAGCACCACTCAATGGGTTTTAGATTTTATTGGCTGGCTCATCCACGCTGAAAGGCTTATTGACAACCCAGACATCGGCGGCATTTTGCTAATCGACGAACTTGAACAGCACCTTCATCCCCGCTGGCAACGCTACATTGTGCAGCGCCTACGTCAACAATTTCCTAAAACGCAAATTATTGCTTCTACCCATACCCCTCTCGCGGCCTCTGGCATTGTTGATGAGGAAGATAGTCTGCTTCTTAAACTAGAGCAGCAAATTAATGGTTCAATCAATTTAAAAGTTTTGGATAAGCAGCTCTTAGCAGGCAAACGCGCCGATCAAGTCCTCACCTCTGAAGCATTTGGCCTAATCACAACCCGCAACCCTGGCAGTGAAGACGAAATTAACCGCTACACCGCACTGTTGAGCAAAGGCGAACGCACCGAAGCCGAAGAAACAGAATTACAAGCACTAAAGCTGCGCGTTCAAAATACACTACGCAGTGGTGAAAATGCCGTTGAGCAGATGGTTGCCACTGCCGTGGATGAAACCTTACAGAACATGACTCAAACCATTTCACCCGAAATGCTGAATATTGAAACTCGGAAGCAGTTGCAGCAACTGTTTCACTCGGAGGCGGCTGAATGAGGAGAATACCCCTCACCCCTCCAACCTCCCAGACATGGAAGCGTTGGATCAATGCCTGTGAAAAAGCTTCAAAAATTTTAGCAGAAGACGTTCAGAACGGAGAAAAGCCAAGCTTTAAAGAAGGTCTGTACAAAAGAAAAAGTATTAAAACCAGCTTCTTTTTCAGCAAAGAAGATCCTTTTTATGGCAAATGTGCTTACTGCGAGACCTACATCACCGATTTTCAGCGGGGTGACATAGAGCATTTTCGTCCTAAAGCCGC
The DNA here is from genome assembly GCA_041752855.1 of Thermosynechococcaceae cyanobacterium. GTDB lineage: Bacteria > Cyanobacteriota > Cyanobacteriia > Thermosynechococcales > Thermosynechococcaceae > JAAURS01. The sequence goes on along the minus strand of JBGSVR010000111.1, from coordinate 18,191 downwards.
TGTTGCTAACGAGGTAGATGAGCCTATTTCGCATCCAGGCTACTACTGGTTAGCCTATGACTGGCAAAACCTTCTCCCCTCATGTACGGTCTGCAATCAGCCCACAACGGTAGGGGGCAAAAAAATTGGCAAACACAACCGCTTTCCTGTTATCGACCAACATGCCCAAGCGCCCAATGAAGTAGACACCGAACAACCTCTACTCATCAATCCTGCCAGTCCAAAAGATGATGACGACCCCTCAAAGCATTTAGCGATAGATATCGACACAGGGTTAATGATCCCGTTAACAGAACGGGGGAGAATGTGTATTGAAATTTTTGGACTTAATCAACGTGACCAACTGATTGAAGAGCGGCGACGGGCTACTCGTGAAGCGATATTGCTTTTGCAGCAATTAGCAAAAGGAGATGATCCAAAAATTTTTGAAGAAGTCAAATCCATTGTGCAAGGTAAACGATCATACACAATGGCTTCTCTCTCAGTTCTAAAGAAAGCCATTGATGGTAGCTAAAAATCTAGGAATCAAGAGACCTCCCAGCGTTGTAGATCACCTCTACAAGGCATCGAATTTACCTTACAGTAACTGTACAAGTGACAGATTTTTCAGCATCATCGCAAACCCTAGGCCGTCTTATTCTGGTAACAGGGCCATCCCGCTCTGGCAAAAGCGCCTGGGCAGAAGCGTTAGCGGCTCAGGCTCAGCAGCCTGTTTTGTATATTGCCACATCTATTAATAACCCAGACGACCTTGAGTGGCAGAAGCGGATTCAACTGCACTGCGATCGCCGTCCCTCTCACTGGCAACTCCAAGAAGTCCCTAACGCTCTAGCAGAGGCGATCACTCAAACCCCGTCTCACTACTGTATTCTGATTGATTCATTGGGCACTTGGCTCGCCAACCAGCTTGAGCAGAGCGCCGAACAATGGCAAACCACAGAAGCGACGCTTTTAGAGACCCTTCAGCACAGTTCTCAACGAATTATCCTCGTTTCAGAAGAAGTGGGGTGGGGCGTAGTGCCTGCTTACCCAGCGGGGCGACTGTTTCGCGATCGCCTAGGCACTTTGGCACGTCATATCGGCGTTTTGGCAGACCAAGTTTACCTCGTGACCGCAGGCTATGCCATAGATATTAAAGCCCTCGGGCAACCCGTGCCTTAGCGTAAACCTTTACTAATCCCAGTCTTGACCCAAATCCTGATCGCGGACGGCAGAATCTGCAAAGGCCGCTTCGTCAAAGTCATCGTATACTGACCCAAATCGCCAGATCAGCGGCAGAACCACTGACAGCAGTAGACCCACCGCAAAACTTGCGCTGAGTACCAGCCCAATGGGTAGCTCAATTGACTGCCAACCCAAAAACTGAATTGAAATTGATGCAGCATTTTGTACCGAGACCAGTGCAGCACCCATAACCGCCAACGCAATCATCAAAAAGGCGACTAATTTCATTGCCCTATAGTGTCCTTAAATTCTCAGAAAACCTTTGCCTCAGGCTCACCCTAGCCCATCAAACTATTATTCCCCAAGGAAATATCAATGTCAGCTCTAATACATAGAGCGCAACATAACGATGCAAGCGGTAATCTACTTTGGTTAGACCAGGGTTATCCGCAGGTGATCTAAGATTGGCAAATGCACCTTATAATTCAGCAGAACTCCGGTAAACCTGTCTCTACTGAAGGGTTTAGCCCTACCGACTTCATTACCTCCTTGGCACGTCAGGCATCTTTTCTATGGCAAAACAGCTTAATCTTCTGGCTTCCGGTAAGGTCGTTGACACCGCGCTACATACCGAGATGGAGCAATCGTACCTAGAGTACGCCATGAGCGTGATTGTGGGTCGGGCATTGCCAGACGTAAGGGATGGCCTGAAGCCCGTCCACCGCCGCATTATTTATGCCATGCACGAGCTGGGCTTAACCCCAGACCGTCCCTACCGGAAATGCGCCCGTGTGGTGGGGGATGTGCTGGGGAAATACCATCCCCACGGCGACCAGTCGGTCTATGACGCGCTGGTGCGGCTGGTGCAGTCTTTCTCAACCCGCTATCCGCTGCTCGACGGGCACGGTAACTTTGGCTCGGTCGATAACGACCCTCCTGCCGCGATGCGCTACACCGAAACGCGGCTGGCAGGGGTTGCCAACCAAACGCTTTTAGAAGAAATTGGGGAATCAACCGTTGACTTTATTGGCAACTTTGACAACTCTCAGCAAGAACCTACGGTACTGCCTGCCCAGCTTCCCATTCTGCTACTCAACGGCTGCTCTGGCATTGCTGTGGGCATGGCAACCAACATCCCACCCCACAATTTGGGGGAGGTTGTGGATGCGCTGATTGCGCTCATTGATAAGCCGATGCTAACGGCGCAGGAACTCCAAACCTACATCCCTGGACCAGACTTTCCCACGGGGGGTGAAATTATTGGTACAGAGGGCATCACGGAAGCCTACGCCACGGGTCGGGGCAGCATTACGGTGCGGGGCATAACGCAGTTTGAAGAATCTCAGGCTGGGAAGGGTAAGCATCGACGCACTGCAATTATCATCACGGAGCTGCCCTTTCAGGTGAATAAGGCAGCACTGATTGAGAAAACTGCGGCACTAGTGAATGCAGAAAAAATTCAGGGCATTGCTGACCTGCGAGACGAAAGCGATCGCGAGGGTATGCGGATCGTCATCGAGCTAAAGCGAGATGTCTCCCCCGAACAGGTGCTAGAACAGCTTTACCGCCAGACGGCGCTGCAAAGTAATTTTGGCGTGATTACCTTGGCGATCGTTAACGGTCAGCCTAGGCAGTTGCCGCTCAAAGAGCTATTGGAAGAGTTTTTGCAGTTTCGTGAAGACACGCTAATTCGGCGATACCAGCACGACCTTAGCCAAGCTCAAAGCCGAATTGAGATTGTAGAAGGGCTACTGCGCGCCCTTGAAAACCTAGATGCGCTAATTGATATTTTGCGAAATGCCCCCGATGGCACCTCGGCAAAGCAGGGATTGCAGGCGCGGTTTGGGTTAGACGATCGCCAATCTGATGCGATTCTAGGGATGCCCATGCGTCGCCTCACGGGGCTAGAGCAGCAAAATTTACGGAGTGAGTTTGAGGAGCTTACTCAGCAAATTCAGCAGTTAAACCAGCGTCTCGGCGATCGCAAAGAACGCCTCAAAATCCTGAAGCAGGATCTGCGTACCCTGAAGCGTAAGTACAGCGACCCCCGCCGCACTCGCATTGAAACTGCCACACCCGAAAAGCTAGTGCCCCTTAGCCCACCGGCTAAAGATGAGCCAGTGCAGATTGAGCTATCTCAAAAGGGATATATTCGCTGGGTGAAAACCACAGGCCGCACCCATAAAAGTAGTCTCGAAACATCAAATCAGCTCCAAGAATCTTCTCAAGATTTACCTATTTATACGGGCACTGCGCTGCTTAGCGAACAGCTTTTGGTATTTACCACCAGCGGCAAAGCCTACGCCATTAACCTTTCTGATATCCCTGGTTCATCGGGGCGTGATCGCGGGACGCCATTGGTCACGTTGTTAAGCGAGTCTGCTCAGGCTGAAGCGGTGATTGCCCAATTTTTGCCTGCTGATTACGCAACGGCAGAACGGTTTCTCTTTCTAACGCGACAGGGGCGGTTTAAGTGGTTGACCACCACAGAGTTTATAGACTTAACCGCTCGTGGACTGAGCGCACTCAAGCTCAAAGACGATGATCAGCTCCAGTTTGTAGTGCCCGCAACGGCGGATATGGAAGTGGCGATCGCCACCTCTACAGGTCGTCTTGCGCGGTTCCCGCTCTTAGAAGTGCCCGAAATGGGTCGTCCGGCCTTGGGTAATCAGGTGTTACGACTGATGCGCCAAGAGGTCTTAGTGGGGTTAGCGGCAGTCTTAGAACCCGCTGAAATTTTGCTGTTGTCTCGTCAAGGCTACGCCAAACGTCTGCCGTTGGCCTCGGCTCGCCTTGGGCATCCAGGAGGGTTGGGTACACCTTTGGTACAGTTTGCGAAGAAAACCGATGCCCTGATCGCCATGATGCCCATTCAGCCAGATCGTGACGTGTGTGTTATCACAGACCAAAACCGCGTGGCAGTTACCGCTGTGCAAGATTTACCCCTCTCAACCAAGGAAGGGGCTGGCACCCTATGGCTTAAGCCCAATGCCGGAGAGCAGCTTATGGGTGCATTGTTGATGTAGGCATTTTCTGGAAACAACCTACCGCTGGCTTCGACTCCGCTCAGCCAGCTAGAAACTAGAGATTGTGCCCTGAGCGGAGTCGAAGGGTACAATCTCGGACGATGCAACCTTTTCTGGAAATCGCATAAGTTCCGTAATAGGCTGCTCAGAGCGAGACTTGAGTTTGCAAAACGGTTAAAGAGTTTAATAGGATAAGGAAGCTTGCCTTACCGAAAGAGATGAAACGGAATGGAGCCTGCTCTAACGCGAATCGGGACTCAAATGTCGGCTCTGACTGGCGTTCGAGCCATTATGAAAGACATTATTGAGACGCTCCGAGATAGCCAGGGAAAGACTTTTATTAACCTGAGTGCAGGCAATCCTGTCATTTTGCCAGAGGTAGAGCAGCTTTGGCGAGACTGTACAATGGAGCTATTGAATAGTCCTGAATATGGCGAAGTGGTGTGTCGCTACGGTGCTAGCCAAGGGTACACCCCCCTTGTAGATGCTATTGTGGACGATTTTAATCAGCGCTACGGGCTAGCTCTCACTCCTCGACAGGTGCTAATTACACCAGGCAGCCAGTCACTATATTTTCTAGCAGCCAATGCCTTTGGGGGACTCAACACCGATGGAACCCTAAAGCGCATTGTTTTACCCCTTAGTCCAGATTACACAGGCTACGGCGGCGTGAGCTTAGATGCTGAGGCACTTTTGGCCTATAAGCCAACCTTAGATGTTGATGAAGCAGGTCATCGCTTTAAGTATCGTCCTGACTTTAGCCAGCTCCAGATTGATGAAACAACGGGGTGCGTCATTTTCTCGCGCCCTTGCAACCCGACGGGCAATGTTTTGACAGATCAAGAAGTTGAGAAGATTGCGGCATTAGCACAGCCCTTTGATGTGCCCGTGTTTATTGATTCTGCCTACGGCCCTCCGTTCCCCAGCCTCAACTTCACTGAGCTAAAGCCCTACATTGGGGGCAATGTGCTGCACTGTATGAGCCTGTCTAAGGCGGGTCTGCCTGGGGAAAGAATTGGCATTGCGATTGGGGATGAGCGTATTATTCAGGTTTTAGAGGCATTCCAGACCAATATTTGCATTCATTCGGGGCGCTATGGACAGGCGATCGCAGCCCAAGCAATCCGCTCCGGTGCCCTAGCCCAAATTTCAGAAAACATCATTCGCCCCTTCTACCAGAAAAAATTCGCCATTTTAGAAGCCGCTTTAAGCGAGTTTATGCCGCAGGATCTGCCCTGGTTTCTCCATCGGGGTGAAGGAGCTATCTTTGGCTGGGTCTGGTTCCGCGACTTGCCCATGAAGGACTGGGAACTGTATCAGCAGCTCAAAGAAGCGGGTGTGATTGCAGTCCCTGGCAGTACGTTCTTCCCGGGCTTACGAGAAGAGTGGCCTCACAAACATCAGTGCTTGCGCCTGAGCCTCACTGCCACCGATGATGAGATTGTCCAAGGCATGAAGCGCTTGGCTGAGGTTGTAGAACGAGTCTACACAGCCCAACTAGCACCTGCCGTTACTTAAACCCTTCATTACTCAAAAGCGTTTTACCCTATGCCCACAGATCTCAACGAGTGGATTGAAATTGGTCGCATTGTTTCACCCCAAGGTTTGCATGGGGAAGTGCGCGTATACCCAGATTCCGATTTCCCTGAACGATTCATTAAGCCTGGGGAGCGCTGGATGCTGCGGGCGGGTTCTAAGGAACTAGAGTCTGTCAATCTTCAGACAGGCCGCTTTTTAGACGGAAAGGGGCTTTACGTCCTGCGTTTTGCAGAGTTTGTGAGTATTGACCAGGCCGAAATGCTGCGGGGTGCAAAACTGATGGTGCCTGTCGGCGATCGCCCTCCCTTAGCAGAAAACGAGTTCCACGTCATGGACTTGGTGGGCATGACGGTGGTAGACGGCAACACCCAAGAAACTATCGGCACCGTCGTAGGCATTGCCAATGCAGGTCATGACCTACTAGAAATTGAGCCTCAAAACGCCCCAGGCAAAAAAATTCTGGTGCCGATGGTAAAGGCATTTGTGAAATCCCTCAATCTTCAGACCCGACAGATCGAGCTGCTGCCGATTCCTGGACTGATTCCAGATTTATCAGACACTGCTGAATAGAGCATTACCACGTTGGGTCAGAAAATAAATTAACCGTCAGGGTGCTAAACCCAGGTGGAATAGCGGTGATGCAGGTACAGACATCTCCCACCTCTTCAACTTCCACCTCGCAGGCATGGCAAGAACCCATCAGACACCCAGTCGGAATATCAATTCTGGCTCTAGCTGCCACAGCTAAAAACGATTCGCCCACCTCAGCCTCAACTTCAACCTCATCAGGCAAAAACCGAATGACCACACTCACAGGCTCAATTCCTTACCCATACGCCTAAGCCGTCAATTCAGCACGGTACATAATGTCTCGCGTTGCAACCATCGCCGTGACCAGCTTATCCATTTCTGTCTGGGTATGCTCCGCATTGACCGTAATTCGCATCCTTGGCTTTGCAATAAACCAAATCGGCGAAATCCAAATGCCGTGGTCTCGAAGCATCCGACGACCAAATTCTTTAGGATTTAGCTCTGGCGGAATCAGCACAGGCACCACATTGGTTTCACCCACCGCCGTAAATCCTGCTTCTGTTAGCCGTGTGCGTAGGTAAATCGTGTTTGCCTGGAGGCGCTCTACTAACTCAGGGTGCTGCCGAACCTGACGAATGCTTTCTAATGCGGCAGCAGCCAAAGGCGGGGACAAAGAAATAGTGCCAATGGACGTGGGGGACACGTTCAGCAATGGCCTAAATTCTTCAACGTGAGTGCTAATGGCAGCACCTGCCGACGCAGCAAATTTAGAGAACGTGGTCATAATAATAGGCACAATGCCTCGATCAATCGCATCCTGGGGCGTTAGGCCAAAATGCTCATAAATACCCCGCCCCGTTGCGCCAATTGCACCACTGGCATGGGCTTCATCCATCACTAAAACGCTGCCCTCATAGTGCTGAAGCACATCTAGCATGGCGGGCAACGGCGCAATGTCTCCATCCATCGAAAATACGGCGTCAGATACGACCAAAATCCGGTCATCGGGTCGAGCATAGCGTTTTAGCTTACGCGCCAAATCATCCGCGTCGCAGTGGCGATAGGCTTTCATCCGCACTTGGGGGCTATAGCCAAATACCTTTCCAGACCGTGTCCCTGCATTCACCACCGCTGACACAATACAGCCGTGGTTTAGCACATCGCTCAAAATCAGCGTTTCACGAGTGTGCTTAAATCCAGGTACCGGAATGGCAAGATGGCAAAATGCATCGACGAGCGCCTGCATCGCCATCCAAGCATTAATAAAAAGCTGCGTATGGGGCAAATGCTTGAACGCAGAGATTTCTTGCTCAAGGTCGCGGTGTAGCGGAATGCGTCCGCTGAGGACTGAGCAGGAACTATTGGAGGTGCCGTGGCTCACAATGGCGTCAATAGCGGCCTGCTGCACCTGAGGGTTCTGCACCAAGCCCAATACGTCATTGGTGCAAAACGTCAGAACAGTATGCCGTTTGCCGGTTACTGCCTCTTCAATTTCAACAAGATTGCCCTGTTTTTTATGGCAGAGGTACTCATCTGGGTCGAGATCGCTGTCAAACCACCGCTTAACATATTCTTGAATAACTTGCACGTTTGACTCCCCGAACCTCTACAACGAACGGCTTACCACTATGGCTCATTAGTATAGGCTTAAATCTATATTGCCAGCATGAGGATATGCCACCAAGCCAGTCGGCACCTTGTTTGTGATCTTTAAGGCGCACGGTTAGATTTAGCCGCTTTTACCGAGTTAAGCAACATCCCGAAGGTAGAATAATCTGCTGAGGTGACGTTGGGCAATATCCATGCTGACTATCCTTGGAAGATTCAGGCGGTGGTCGATTTCTGATTCTCAGTTTTTTGCGCTGGACGATGGATGAAGAGCGTTTTTTGAAGACCATTCTCTTTACTACTGTGACTAAACCTCTGTCGGTGTCTTGGCGTGACCCTGTTTTGTTTTTTTTGCTGCTTGCCGGATCCCTAACGGTGATGGCGGGTGCGGTGATTGCGCCCGTTTTGCCTGAGCTGATCGTTGCGTTGAATTTGAGCCAAGGCTGGGCCGGAAGTTTGGTCAGCGCTCATTATTTAACGCTGGCTATCTTTAGCCCCATACTGGGTCTTTGGGCAGATCGCTACGGTCAGTTGCGCCTGTTGATACCCTGTTTAGTCGTCTATGCAGTAGTGGGCGTAAGCGGTGCTTTTTTGCCAGACTACAGGACGCTTCTGGTGGCGCGGGGGCTTTTGGGCATTGCTAGTGGCGGCATTGCGGCATCCAGTCTAGGGTTGCTGACTCGCCGCTATGAGGGGGAAGCGCGGAATCAGGCGATCGCCTATGCTGCTACTGCCATCACCCTTGCCAATATTGTGTATCCGCTGATGGCGGTAGGGCTTGGGCACTTTAACTGGCGGTTAGCCTTTGGGCTATATGGAGTAAGTGCCGTGATGGCGATGGTTGCACCCCTTTTGTTTAGAACAGCGCGGGGGATGCCTGCTAATCAATCAACCTCACAATCAACTTCTGCTACCGGAAATATTCGACCCGTTGAACTCCTGAGTTCCCCTGCTAGCCTTCGCATTTTTAGCAGTCTCATTATTGTCTCGGCGGTGGTTTATGGCACGATTATTTATCTGCCCCTTTATCTCAAAACGACCCTCGGTAGCGATTTGGTTTGGAATGGCCTAATTTTAGCGGTTCAGGCTGTGGGCGCAGCTTTTAGCTCTGGTGTGCTGCTCAATGCCCTGCAACGACGGCTGGGCAGCCTTCGCGTGACGGCACTAAGCTTAGGGATAATGGCGCTGTTGTTAATGCTATTTCCTAATTTAAGAAACTTGCCCACCTTAATGCTGCTGTCTGGCCTATTTGGGGTCAGCTTTGGGCTAATAACCCCTAGTCTCTACAATGTTTTGGCACACTTAGCCCCAGCACATCTTCAGTCCAGCATCTTAGCTACAGGGATTGGCGCTGGCTTTTTGGGACAGTTTTTGTCGCCCCTTATCTTGGGCGGTATTTTAAGCATGGCTGGACTCAAGGGCGTTTTTTATACCTGCGCGGCGGCGGCGATCGCCCTTAGCCTCAGCCTGTTGATTCCCCTCAAGCCTCGCCCTACTCCTGCAATTGAAAACCTAACCCCCCAGGCAAGGCTGTATATTAGCCCTAGAGGACATAAGGAGTGAACCTTATCCATGACTGTTCTAGAGATGACCCATACCATCAGCACCTACATGCAGCATTTTAGTGTCGCGCTGCCATTTTTTATTGCCGCCTTTGTGTTGGCAAGCCTGATTGAATACTGGATTCATCGGCTCATGCACGTCTCTGTTCGCATTGGCGCAAAACACCGCGACCACCATCGCCGTAACGAAGGGCAAGGCGTTGTCTGGGAGTTTCGAGATTACGTTCTGGGCAGCCTGATTTTACTGCCCGTCATGTTTTTCGTTTCGTGGCCTGCGGGGTGGGGCTGGTTTTTAGGCGGGCTAGGATTTGCGGCTTTTTCCGCCTACGCCCACCAGCTTCAGCATGAGAACCCCTGCAAGTGCTTCTGGATGAAGATGCCCGTCCACTACGTCCACCACAAATACGGCATGTGGAATCATAACTTTGGCCTTGCCGTAGATTGGTGGGATCATGTGTTTGGCACCTACAAAGCCGTCGAGTGGCTCACCCCAGACGAACTCAATCGCCCCCAGCTTGGCTATGCTCAATTGCGATGGTGGTAACGTTGACGAACGCAATTAAGGCAATTTATACCGATGGAGCCTGCTCCGGCAATCCTGGCCCTGGCGGCTGGGGTGTGGTCATTCAGTTTACGGATGGCTCCCAGCATGAATTAGGCGGTCACGCACCCCAAAGCACCAACAATCGGATGGAGCTTCAGGCTTCGATTGAGGCACTCAAAGCGCTCAAAACCCTGCCACTTTCTGCGCCAGAAGCCTCGCTTCATACCGATAGTGAGTACGTCAAAAACGGCATCACCAAGTGGATGACAAGCTGGAAAAAGCGCGGCTGGAAGACAGCTCAGGGTAAACCCGTCTTAAACCAAGACCTCTGGGAAGCTTTAGATGCGCTGAACTCCAATCAAATTCAGTGGCACTACGTCCGCGCCCATGTCGGGCATCCTGGTAACGAACGTGCCGATGCGATCGCCCGTGCCTTTTCTCTGCGTCAACCGTTCTCTCTTAGGCAGCTTGATACACCCATGCCAGAACCCACCGATACGCCCCAAACCTCCTTAGACCTGAGCAGCGGCGATAGTAAATCCTTAGACCTACGGGCGCAGCACCTACGGGATTTGCTAGAGATTCTGGAACTGGCTGATGCGATCGCCACCCAGGGCTACCTCATCACCAGCGCTGAACTCGCAGACCTCATGGATATTCACGCCAGCGCCGTCACCAGCCGAGGCGACCAGTGGGTTTGGCGCAACTGGGATATTTCACGGGCGCGACGGGAAGGCAATCAAATTCTGTGGCAGCTTAAGCGAGTAGGCGATCCGGCGTAGAAAGTATGCCCACCGACAGGAATACGCTACCCTAAAGCTAAGCGAAGATTGGATTTGACCATGTATCAAATTGATCCCCTCAGCCCAACGCAAGCAGGCTTGCCGACCATGCATGATCTTCCCAGTGAAGATCCCAACGAACCTGGTTTGCCTGACGAATTTCATGCCTTTCAGCCGCAGTTTCTGCGAGAAACCTTTCAGTCAAGCGTTTACGCGCCTGACGAAACGTTTATTGGCACAGATATCAACCTCTATTACGACGTTCGGCATACACAGTGGCATAAGCGCCCCGATTGGTTTGCTGTGCTGGGTGTCCCCCGCGCCGCCCAACAGACAGATTTACGGTGGAGTTACGTCGTGTGGCAAGAAGGCGTTAACCCTTTCATTGTCGTCGAGCTGCTTTCCCCTGGCACAGAATCTGAAGACCTCGGCCAAACTCTACGAGAAATCAATCAGCCCCCCACTAAGTGGGAAGTCTACGAGCGGATTCTACGCATTCCCTACTACGTCATTTTTGACCGATATACCCATCGACTTCGCGCCTTTCAATTAGTTGCCACCCGCTACACAGAACTAGAGCTACCCGATCAAAAGCTGTGGCTAGAAGACGCACAGCTAGGGCTAGGCGTATGGGAAGGCATCTACGCCGATGCCCAGGGGAGTTGGCTGCGCTGCTACGATGCCACAGGCAACTGGATTCCTACCCTTGCAGAAGCCGCCAGCCAAGAACGCCAGAAAGCTGATCAAGCGCAGCAGCAAGTTGACCAAGCGCAGCAGAGAGCCGAACAGGCGCAGCAGAGAGCTGAAGAGGCACGGCAAAAAGCTGACCAAGCGCAGCAGAAAGCCGACCGCTTGGCGGCTCAACTGCGGGCGCTTGGCGTTGAGCCAGACTCTTTATAGCGCTCTCTAGCCTTCTTTGCCGAGAATGCGATCTTTGATTTGGTCATATTCTTGCAGTAGCTCACTGCGCGTGTTGGCATACAGCATGTACCGCACCACAAACCAGCCGGTAAAGCCTAGCCCCACCAGTTCAAAGGTAGGGGCAAACAAAGGGATGGCATTGAGACGGGCTAAAACACCATCGGCAACTGCAATGCCCAAGCCCGCCACTAAAATTAGCCCTACGGTAGTGAGGGGCTTGCGATACTCACCAAAAATGCTGCCAAAATAGTCTGGGAAAACCACCAGAAATCGAAGTGCTTTTTCGAGCTGTTCTTGCCATTCGGCGGTTTCAAATGTTTGATCTAGGCTTTTAATCTGAAGCAAAGTGCCAGGCGTATCTGCATTGACGTCTAACGCGGTCGGAGTGCTGACGTCTGTTGTAGTGTCTTCTGCCGTTTTGAGGATGGGTTCAAGTTCGGTATTCATAATTGCACTCTGATAGTTGTCTTTTGGGAGGAAATGCTTCATGCATTAAAGCAAAAGCTTTGATATAGCTCAAGAGCGTAGCAGCACTCTACGCTTAATCTCAAGCTTTTTGGCAAGCTTTGTGTAAATGTCTTTGTACTGTACCGTATGGCTACAAAAAGTTGATTTGCCAAATTCTAGAAAGAATGATCTTGCGCCGTCTACCTGATGGGGGATTATCGAATGAGAGGGAGAAACAATTTTGGAAGTAAAAATACTTATCAAAAAAGCCTAAAGTCATGGTAGTAGATTAGAACACGTTAAACCCCTCTACCGCAATGCAATGCACGTTTTGATGGTTCGTCATGCAGAATCGTTGGGCAACCGAGAATACCGCATTCAGGGACGGGTTGACTATGCGCTGTCAGATCAAGGGATAGCCCAGGCTCATACGTTAGGTCAGTCATTAGTAAAAAATGATTGGAAGCCCACCCACATCTATACCAGCAGCCTTCAGAGAGCTATACATACTGCCGAAATTTTACGAGAGTATTGGGCTACCGGTGAATTTACGGCGTCTGTAATGCTCTACCCAGATTTACAAGAGATTAAAAATGGCGTTTTAGAAGGGTTGACTTGGGCTGAAGTTCAAGAGAGATATCCTGAGCTAAGTGCGGCACTAATGGCGACTTCAGACTGGATTCCGATTCCAGGGGCAGAAAGTCTCAAGGCGGCCCGCGATCGCGCCCAGCAGTTCATCCAGACCATTACGACCCAGCATCAAAACGAAGATCGGCTTTGGGTAATTACCCACGGTGGTTTTTTGCAGTATCTAGTGGCGGCTATTTTGGGGAGCGATCGCACTTGGGGGCTTTCCATTCCGCCGACAGCAGTGTTTGAGTTTGAGCTAGACCTTGAGCGCTGGAACACCAGCGACCAAAACCGATACAATGCGCTGCTGTGGAGAATCCGCCGCTTTAATGATGCAGCCCATCTCTCAGCAGAACCGTAAAAAATCAAGCGCTTTATTCTCTTGAGAAGGTTAAGTGTGCCTTAACCTTCTCAAGTCACACTTATTAAAGTGCCATGCCGATGAGATGTTGAATGACTTGGATTGATTTTAGCCTTCGTTTGGGGGTTGCGCTGTTCTTGGGCGGAGCCATTGGGATTGAGCGCCAATGGCGACAAACCAAAGCAGTGCTTAAAACAAATGTTTTAGTTTGTATGGGGTCTTCGATGTTTGTGATGATGTCCGTCATGACTCCTGGTGATGCCAGCCCTACGCGAATGGCAGCCCAAGTCGTCTCAGGGATTGGCTTTTTGGGTGGTGGCATTATTTTAAGAGATGGAGCCAGTATTAAGGGATTAAACACTGCTGCGACGCTTTGGTGTGCGGCTGCGGTCGGTACGCTGACTGGTGGTGGTTTCTTGTTTCAAGCTTATCTAGGTTCTGCGGCGGTTGTGTTTGCCAATTTGATCTTGCGACCGCTAATTGAGCAGATTAAATTTAAGCCGCAAAAGCTAGGGGAATCGAATACATACTATCGCTGTAGCTTAACCTGCGCTCGCTCAGAAGAAATGGCTGTGCGAGACTTATTGCTTCACCTCATGAGCGGAAAAGCCGTCATGCTCAATGGCATCCAGAGCCACAGCTTAGAGTCTGCCGACGAGACAGATCAAACGATTCTGGAAATTGATATCATGACGCTTCGTCGTGACGATATGTTAATTGAGCAGTTTGCCCAGCAGTTGCAAGACAAGACCAAAAATCAGGGATTAAGTTGGCAAGTCTTGTCAGAAGACCTTTCCGTCGAAGAAGAATGAGCGTTGTGTAAGCTCAAGCATCCGAGTCTCAGGCGAATTGCGAGACTGCGAAACAGCAGAAATCTGGTTTTAGCCAGCGGGAGAACTCCGTAGTTCTACGGTTGTCATCAGCCGTTGACAGAGATACTATTAGAGTCCGATGACTTTGAGTGTATTAATAAAGCGCAACTATACAGAGAATGTCTGGGTCTAGGCACATTCTTACAATATTTTCCTGAATTGAGCCATTGAATTCTTGCGTTTCTATTGCTTAATAACTTTTAATTACGGGGGTTTTAATTGATGCATACAAGTCCAAAACAGGCTATCCTTGCCTCTTCTTTTGTGATTTTTAGCCTGATTGGCCCGCTTATATTTTGGTTGAGTAATTACGAAAATCAGTCAACCTTAAAAGGTACAAGGCTTCAGGCTTCAACGGCACTGCAAGTTCCCAAGCCACGCCCTATAGGGAAGCCTCAAGTTAATCAATCAAATTTTCTAGGCTTTTCTTTTCCAAATTTTCCTAGCTTCAATCAGAATGACTCAATTGATAAGCGTATAAGTCTGGGTGAAAAAGTTTTAGTAACGGTTGATGATAGCCCTGAGAAAGAAGCAGGTGTTGAAAACTTTAAGGCAGGACAATTTGAAGCGGCGATTGCCCAATTTAGCACCGCACTCAAGGCGAATCGAAACGATCCAGAGGCGTGGATTTACCTCAATAATGCAAAGGCTGCTGAAAATGGAAATTTCATAAAAATTGCGGTCAGCGTTCCGATTGGGGGAAATGTCAACGTCGCCAAAGAGATTCTCCGAGGCGTAGCGCAGTATCAGCATGAAATTAATAATGGCAAATATTTGCGCGGCAAACTGCTGAAAGTTGAAATTGCCAATGACGATAACAATGCTGATATCGCGAAAAAGATAGCCCGTAAATTCTCCGAAGACCCAGCTATTTTAGCTGTAGTGGGTCATAATTCGAGCGATGTATCTATTGCTGTAGCGCCCATCTATCAAAAATCTGGATTGGTAATGGTTTCCCCCACCAGCGTTTCCAGGAATTTATCTGGAATTGGCAGCTATATTTTTAGAACGGTTCCGAGTAGCAGAAAAGTAGCTGATACACTGGCTAAATATGCCGTTAAATCGGCTCGAAAAAATCGCATTGCGCTATGTACTGACTCAAAAGCTCAGGCCAGCATCTCTTTTAAGGATGACTTCACAGAAGCGGTTTATGCTGAAGATGGAAAAATTACTCGAACCGCCTGTGACTTCTCTGCGCCTGACTTTAATCCATCCGAAGTCATTGCTAAAGCAATTAGTGATGGTGCCAATGGCTTGCTGCTATCACCCTCTGTCGAAAAAATTAATCAGTCCATAGAGATCATTCGTTCTAATAAGGGGCGACTGATGCTATTTGGGAACCACTCTATGTATTCGTTTGATATCTTGCAGCAGGGACAAACCGAAGCAAATGGCCTCGTTTTGTCTGTCTTTTGGCACGCATCAGAAAGTAGCAGTAGCGCCTATGCAACTTCTGCTCAAAAACTTTGGGGCGGTGCTGGAAGTTGGCGGACGGCAATGGCTTACGATGCCACCAAAGCAGTTGGATTAGGACTTAGCGCTGGCGCTGGAAGAGTTCAACTCCAAAAGGCTCTTTCAAGTTCTAACTTTACGATTAATGGAGCAACGGGACTTGTCCGGTTTTTGCCATCTGGCGATCGCCAAGGCAGTGGTCGATTGGTTAAAGTGCTGCCCGGAAAAGCCTCTGGAACTGGGTATGATTTCATTAGCCTTAAGCCTTAGCTGAAAAGCTTAACCCAGAGTGGAATCGCGATGGGTAATCCTAAGGTACTAATCAAAATGCACCCAGCGGCGAGTTGACGGTCTAGTTCATATTGCTCTGCCAAAATTAAGTTGGCAAAGGCCGTGGGCATACCCGCCATTAGCACTAAAGCTAATCGTGCGTCTCCTGAAATGCCCAAAGCTGTTAAGCCGATCCCTGCTAGGCAGGGAAGCACCAGCATTTTGATGGCGGCAGGGAGTAAAGCTGCCTGTAGCCCTTTAACGCCACCCTTCAGTTTACTAAGCTGCATACCAATCAGTAAAAATGAACTTGGGATAACGGCCCACAGGGCATTACTTAGCCCATGCTCAATAAATTGAGTGAAGTGAATAGGACGGCTTAAACAACCAATTCCAAACGCCCATAAAGTAGGAACACACAGCAAGACGCGAAGCTTAGTGAGCCAATTTTGCTTTTCCTGCGATTCTCCAAAATGATTTGCCAAGACGACCCCCAACCCGTAGCTCCCCAATAGATTGTTGGCAACACCGTATATGACAACCCATCCTAGATAAGTCTGGTTTACGAAAGAGGGGGCGATCGCCAACCCAACAAAACCTGTATTGCCCAACATAGAAGCTAGTACAAAGCTCCCCTGACCAGAGCGCTGCGAAGGCCAAATCTGCTGAAAAAATTTAGACAAAGACGAAATTCTGAGTTTGAGTGCCAGCAACTTACCAAGCCTTGACTCAGGCGCTTGATGAATGTTCGTGCGTCGCTTGACAAGATTGAGGAGAAAAGAGCTAGCGTGCTTCAGCCCTTGTAAGCTCAGTAGCGCCAAACCCAGACCCACCAAAAGTACCGTAATCGTTACGACAGAAGGAAACCATAAAGCCTGCGAAAGATTTGAATGACGCGCCAAAACAAGAACTTGGAGCGGTACTCCCACCCAATAAAGGGTTCGACCCAGATATTTTGGAAGAGAAGCTGGCAAAAATCTAAAAAAGATTAGCCCTAGACTAGTCCACACAACCCCTGTTGCAAGTTGCCACATGATGTTTAGCCCCAGGTGTTCTCAACATTGAGGGCTTTAACACTTCGGAATTTTTGCGGACGCACATCCAGCGCAAAGCATTGGTGTATGGATATTCAACAAAAAACTCAATATTTTTATCTCATGAGATCCGAAACGTTATCAGGACAGCATTTGTAAAACCTAAAGCAGTATTGGTTTAGAAGAATTACATATCTGTCCATACAAGCCCTACTCACTTAACGGCATCAAGGTAAGGAGAGCATTAAAGCGAAAATAAGGTTTGATTTAGAGAACCTTATGATTTGAATAAGTTTTTGCCTTTCAACTGGCTCTTTTTGCTCTAAGCAAAAGCTGATTAAGGCAATTTAACGGTTGTGATGCTTTGCTTAACAACAGCTCACCGACAAATGCTTCATCCCCAGCAACACGCTCACAGCAACGGTTGGGATATCATAGGAATCTATCATTCTCACCCAGATGCTGCTGCCGTTTCTTTAGAGTGCGATCGCGCCTGGGCATGGCTCCAATATTCCGATGGGATTGTTGTGGTTGAGAATGGCATCGCTTGCGATCTTCAGAGCTGGTGCTTAGATACACACCATGAGTTTTTACCTGAGAGGCTTATGGTTTTTGACATAACTCCCCCTCAAGTTATGCCAAACCTCGAAGATGCCCTTGAGAACTAAAAACTTTGCACAAGGATAAATGACAATGCTCAATCCAAACCTGGATGAGATCCAGCTTACAAAAGATGACTATGAGCGGTATTCCCGCCACTTGATTTTGCCGGAGGTTGGTCTAGAGGGGCAAAAAAGACTGAAGGCTGCCAGCATTCTCTGTGTCGGAACGGGGGGATTAGGGTCGCCACTGCTGCTGTATTTGGCAGCAGCAGGCGTGGGTCGCCTGGGGATCGTGGATTTTGACGTAGTAGATTTCTCCAATCTTCAGCGTCAGGTGATTCACGGAACTTCCTGGGTAGGCAAGCCCAAAATTGAGTCGGCTAAAAACCGGATTTTAGAGATTAACCCCTTCTGTCAGGTTGATCTTTACGAGACGCAGTTCACCTATCAAAATGCCCTCGAAATCGCGGAACCCTACGACATCATCATTGACGGAACCGATAACTTTCCGACGCGATATCTGGTCAACGATACCTGTGTGCTGCTCAATAAGCCCAATGTCTATGGCTCTATCTTTCGGTTTGAAGGACAGGCGACGGTCTTTAATTATGAGGGCGGTCCCAACTACCGTGACCTTTACCCAGAGCCACCACCCCCTGGATTAGTACCCTCCTGCGCAGAAGGCGGCGTGCTGGGGATTCTCCCTGGCATTATTGGGGTGATTCAGGCGACGGAAGCCATCAAAATTATTTTGGGTCAGGGTACCACCCTCAGCGGACGGCTGCTGCTATTTAATGCCCTGGATATGAAGTTTAGGGAGCTAAAGCTGCGCCCTAACCCCGTGCG
>JBGSVR010000110.1:0-4276 GCA_041752855.1 Thermosynechococcaceae cyanobacterium | reverse complement strand
GCGCAGGCTTCAAACCCCTTGCGATGCCGAGCCTCCATCTTAGAGAGACGCAAGAGATCGTCTTTGTGATTCGGCAGCATCTCCGCTAGACGGATGTAGTTTTCGTGAGCTTCCTGTTCGCCTTCAATCACGATTCCATTGATTCGGCTATAGGCGTCACGGTAGATATCACTATGAAAATCAATGTCCGGGCTAGCCTGGAGTTGGGGCATATCTGTTGAATCTCCTAGTGGTTCTATGTTATGGGCTGAATTGATAAAGATTTATATCAAACAGTCATTATGCAATCTGAGTCCTTTACAGTTTACTGCACTCTCTAGAGGCATTCAGAATTTTCTGCCTTTAGAGTGATGAGTCTGTCTTGCAGCAAGGACGGATTTTTGACGCAAGGCGATCGCTCCAACTGCAAGACCTTTGTCTGAAGCCGAATCAATCTCTCTGATTTCAGCGTACCCAATTCGAGCCGTCTAATATTCTCTACGCATCTCAATGAGGATTGGATTTGTTTATAAAGAGATGCTTAAGTAAGCTAGAAGCCCTACATCAGCATGTTATCTTTTGTGGACTGGTGTAAAGGCGTGCAGAATTTAAGTCTAAAAAGTATAGGCATCAACGCAAGGACGATTTTAGAGTCCATGCTGACCTATAGAGCAGCATTAACTTTTGCCCACGCTTGAGAAAAGGGTAAAGAGTCTTTTAGATATTTAGGTGTGAGTATCAACAGGCTTTGAGCGAGCTTTATATATTCATAACACCCAGGTTATGAAACGTCTGGCTCGATACACTTCCCTAGCTTTAGTAGAAATACTGATCTCCACGCCTTGCAGCGTTCCGTTATCAGTCTTTTGGAAAGCGAAGGTTCAGTATTTTTAGGGATGTTAAATCCGTCAAAATATCGTTAAATCAGTTAAATAAACGAATTGGTCTGGATTAAAGCAGGTATACCGCCACTTCATTAATCTATACCTGCGGCATCAAATTATTGGGGGTGAATTTATGGCTACTGCGACCAACACACAAAATCGACTGCTAGGCTTTCTAAAAGAAGAGCTGCTATTGCCCAGTGACTCTATTGATCTAGCGCTGCGTCAGTGTAATCAACGCTCTGGCTCGCTGCCTATTATCTTGTGGCACTATGGCCTGATTACTTTAGATCAGCTCAGCAGTATTTATGACTGGCTAGAAACCGCTTAGTCTTTTACTATCTTGAAGCATTTCTATCATGAGGCGGCGAGCGCTTTACAGGCTGCGCTAACGCCAGATCCAGGGATAAAGGCTGTGTGACCTAGTTCTGGCAAGACCGCTTCTAACGCGGAGATTGCGGTCAAAATATCGCGATCGCACACAAACCCCAGATGGCCTACCCGCACAATTTTGCCTTCGAGTTCATCTTGACCACCCGCTAGGGCAATATCAAAACGTTGGCGAAGGTAAGACCGCAGCTTTTCTGCTTCAACAGGTGCAGTAACTACCGCTGTAATTGCAGGGCTAGCCGATGCATCATCTTGAGCATACAGAGACAGACACAGCGCTCGGATAGCCGCACGAGTAGCAAGTTTATGCCGATGATGACGCGCAAAAATGGCTTCTAGCCCTTCTTGTCGCATCATTTCTAAAGCAACCTGAAGCCCAAACACAAGGTTAATGGCAGGCGTAAAAGGCGTAGTATTATGAATCGCTTCAGCGCGATATTTACCGAGGTCTAGATAAAACTTAGGCAGCTTTGCGGTTTTGTAGGCATCCCATGCTTTGGCGCTCACGGATACAAAACCCAAGCCAGGGGGCATCATGTAGCCCTTTTGAGAAGCTGACGCGACGACATCTAGCTCCCATTCATCAATGGGAACCGGGGCAGCACCTAAACTGGTCACGGCATCCACAATGCTTAAAGCTGTGCCGTGGGCTTTGATATAGCGACTAATCGTTTCTAGGTCGTTGATAACGCCCGTCGAAGTTTCGCTGTGGGTGATGATGACGGCTTTAATTTGTTTGGCAGTATCGGCTTCTAGTGCTGCACGAACTGCATCTGGATCTAGCGCTTTACCCCAAGGTGCGCTGATGCGCTCTGCCGCTAGGCCAAACGCATCGCACATGTCAGCCCAGCGTTCGGCAAATTTGCCATTGCAACAGACGAGGACGCGATCGCCAGGACTCAGGAAGTTCACGATGCTTGCTTCCATCGTGCCCGTGCCGCTGGCGGTCAGCACCAGTACGTCATTAGTCGTCTGATGGAGCCACTTCAGGTCGGTTAAAACCTGCGCCATAATTTTGCTGAAGTCGGCACTCCGATGCCCCATCGGGTGCCGCCCTAAAGCAGACAAGACAGATTCCGGAACTGGGGTAGGCCCCGGAATCATCAGCATGAGCTTATCTTTCATGGCTGTCTTCTGTACCGATGTTAGGGATGGTGCTGCTGCCGATGCTACTTTACCACTTAGAAACAACGTACTCGGTCAAGTCAAGCACACGTTGGCTATAGCCCCATTCGTTGTCGTACCATGCCACAACCTTCACCATGTGACCGCCCATCACCATCGTGAGGGCCGCATCAATGATAGAAGAGCAGGGATGACCTTTATAGTCGCTGGAAACAAGCTCAATATCGCTGTAGTGCAAAATGCCCTTCATGGAGCTTGCCGCAGCCGTTTGAAGTGCTTGATTCACCTGCTCTGCAATCGTCGGCTTTTCAACCTGTGCGACAAAATCAACCACCGACACGTTAGGCGTGGGCACACGCAGCGCAATGCCGTTTAATTTACCAGCCAGTTCAGGAATGACTAGACCAACAGCTTTTGCCGCACCTGTTGAAGTAGGAACAATATTGACAGCAGCAGCCCGTGCGCGGCGAAGGTCGCGGTGGCTTGCATCTAAAATGCGTTGGTCGCCTGTGTAGCTGTGGGTGGTAGTCATCATGCCTTGCAGAATGCCAAATTCTTCGTGCAGCACTTTGACGATGGGGGCTAGGCAATTGGTGGTGCAGCTTGCGTTGCTGATAATATCGTCACTGGTTTTGTAGTCTTGGTGGTTAACCCCAAAGACGTACATAGGCACTGAACCTTTACCAGGTGCAGTAATGACAACTTTCTTTGCCCCTGCATTAATGTGCTTACCTGCACCTTCGGGGGAGATAAAAACGCCTGTGGATTCAATAACAATGTCAATATTCCACTCGCGCCAAGGCAAGTTTTCTGGGTTACGGTCAGAGACGCATTTGATAACGTGACCGTTTGCAGTAATGGAGTTGTCGTCTGCGCTAATCTCGGCATCTAGTACGCCCAGCATGGAATCGTAGCGCAGCAGGTGAGCGTTGGTTCTAGGATCGGAGGTGTCATTAATGGCAACGATCTCAATATTGCTGCTTGGTCGCTGCAACCAGCACCGCATGAAGTTACGTCCGATGCGCCCAAACCCATTGATCGCTACTCTAATCACTGCGTCCTATCCTCTTTTTTATAACTCACTTAAAAAGTCAGTCAGTCATGACCCCACCGATCATATCTCAGAAGGTGCGTCTGAATGAAGTGGTTTTTATACCTAAAATCTAGGCGAGTTTTTGCAACATCACAGACAAACTCGGGTGGGTGTGCTATTTTTCCGTTGGAGCAGATTAATTTACAATGCCGTGGCTCAGGTTCTATCACCCTGACTGGCGCACTTTGGCGTTTGCTTTGGTGTGTACCGCAACGTTTTTTAGCCTGAATCCATCGTTTGATTAGCTCAGTGGTAGAGCAGCCGACTTTTATCGGTGAGGCGTAGGTTCGAGTCCTACATCAAACTCCCGGAAGTTAGCTCAATTGGTAGAGCATCAGACTATTCCTCTGACTGTAACAGGTTCGATTCCTGTACTCCCTCCAACGGACCCCGCCCTGGGTATGGGCACTTCGTGTTTCACGAAAGGTACGGGAGAAATCCCAAGGTGGTTCGAGTCCACTATTTTTATGCTCTGCTGTGCTGGTGTTCTGCACAATTCCGTTGCCCCAGGGAATGGAGTTTTGCAGCGGTTTTTAGGCCAGTGCGATCGCCCAAACTCCTCTCCCTAAGTAGATTCCTTCTGAGACAACATTTTTGTTGCACTGCGATAAAGATCGAGTCTATGGAACGGTCTATTTCAGAGTTACTTTTTCTCAAGGTGCAGCCTTCGGGCTGGATGGCGAGAACATGGGTCTGTTAATTGGGTTTAGGATGGGCGATCGCCCGCATTACAAACCGCGAACGCCAGCGCCAGTAGGGCTATCAACCTAAAAAACAAAATGTTTAAGACTTTCTATATTAAGCC
>JBGSVR010000109.1:0-5720 GCA_041752855.1 Thermosynechococcaceae cyanobacterium | reverse complement strand
GCTCCATACTGACGCGCTTGCACGATGGTATCGAAGCGCTGTCCATTCTCGAACGCTTCCACAAAGGCTGTTGTTAGGTTGTCAAATTTTTCCATGTGGGGAATGGGGGAACTGAGCTAGAGAAAAATGCTCTATTAGGCGCTCGCCTGACTTCTCCAATAACACCGCGTGGTACGGGCAATGTCAGCCAACGATTGAAGCTGTGACAGGTATTGCTGTGGGCAGTCTTGAGCGATGCTGTACTGCTTCGGTCGCCCTACGCCACAAATTGCCCCAGCTTTCTCCAATGCGCTCAAATGACCCTGCACGGTGCTTTTGCTGAAGCTAAGTCCTTGCGATATGCTCTCAGCACTTTGAGAACCTTTCCAGTCGGCGATCGCCCAATACACTTCAGCACGACTCACTGAAAATGTTGGCTTTAACCGATTCAGGTCAGTTATGACATCTTGAGTCCAATCGTTTAACGGCTCAACCCTAAGAATCGGCTCTGAGTCTCCTACATTGCACCATTGACCACTCGCAAGGCTTGTAGCTGCCCTAAACGCTTCTAACTCAAGATCAGGAATCTTGACCCCAGTGCATCCATCCCAATGCGCCCGAAGCGAATAGGCAACCTCTTGAGCCGCAAAGACTGAATCGAATAGAAAATCTGTTGAGGAGGGATAGACCAATCTGACCACTTCTGACACAGCTTCTATGCTCTGTGCGGTTATCTGCCTTTCTGAAAGGTCTGGCTTATAGACCGTTATGTTTCCAACGCTTCCCATACTGAAGCCTGCCAAAACAATTTTCCCTTGTTGCTTAGTCATGATTGTTATTCCTTATGTAGTGATTGATCCGACCATTGAGGCGCACGGTGCCAGAGTCTTGATAGTCTGTCGTAATGCGTCCAACAAGTGGCTTACTGAGGTTCTGCAAGATTTCTCCGGCAAACTTCGAGTCTCGTAAAGAGGATGGATCGCTTTGAGCAATTAAGCGCTTAAACCCTTTATCTTCGCTATCGTCGTTCTCCAAAGCAGGGATTCCTGCTGCTAGTTCTGTACTCTTAAACTCCTCTGCCAAGGCTTCAAACCTTTGTGCTGATATATCTAGCTTGTAGATCACCACATTGTCTGTGTTCCCCATGCTCATAGTTGTGGACAGGATTTGCACTTGATGCTCAGACATAATTTTTCTCCTTATGTGACACACGATCCGACTGTTGAGGCCATTTCGAGAAAAGCTTTGGTCGCCGTACAAATCTCTAAATGCTTCCCGTGGGCGATCGCCTCGTCGTCCGCACTCAGACGGGTACAGGAGATCGAGTATTGGTAGGGGTAAAGTTTACTGCTGCTTTTGCGGATGGAATGCACCAAGTAAAAAGCTCTTGGGGATACGAGAATGTCACCAGGCAACAGAAAGCTCTCGTCTTGGGGAGCTTCAATCAGCGTTAACGTTTTCTTGCGCGTAAGACCAATCACCAGAACCTCCGAGTGTTACTCAGCTTTGGCAACCTTCTCAGGCAACAGCTTCAGCTTCATGCACTGTCGTAGCTCTGGATTCAGCCCCAATCCAGCAGCAGCCGTAATTAGACCCACATTAAGGAAATAGCTGTTGATTTCAAACACGGCAACACACATCAGAATCAACGAAACCACCCAACTGATCATCCGCATGGAACGGGTTTCAATCAATAGATGGTGCTGCTGTGGCTTCAATCGCCAGCGATAATCCAGGTTGAACACCAAACCAGCAATAATCAAAATCCAGCCTGTCCAAGCATTCTCCTGTTGGGCAGTGATCGCCGCACCCAGGAAAAATGAGGCTGACATCAACCAAAAACTTAATCTAGCTTGGAGGCTAGACTGCTTACTGAGACTACTATTCATGATTTTTCCCTCTTTTTTTCGTTTTCTTTTCTCTGAAGTCGGGAAGTGCAAACAAGTTGTACGTTGCACGGGTAATATCGAAATGTGCGCCATTTAACGTGTAGTCAGCAAAACTTGAGCTGTCATCAGACTTTGGAGAATCTACGGGGCGATCACCTTTCATGTTTTTAGACCTCTGAGTATGTTATACAGCCCAAAGTGCCCGTATAAAGGCATTCTGGGCTATAAAGTTTGAAGCACAATTAGGTTGAAAGACGCGAGTGCCTTAGCCACAACGTTTAATGTGGTGAATGCTAGAGACGGGGCTGCGATTAACCACACCCCTGCATAAGTTATGAGAATCAATTTGAACAGCAGATCGACCAAAAGTGCTTTTCTATCAAGGGTTTCCATTCACGTTAACCTCCAATTTCTCCAAACTTTGGACTCCACCAATTCCCCTCTTTCCCCCTGAAATACACCACGTCCTTGTGCTTCTTGTCCTGTCCTGACTTAGGATCTGAACACTTCAGCATGGACTTAGCCTGACCGTCTTTCTGGTAGCTGATTTCAGCCAGTGGCTTACTGCACACCGGACAAGAATGCTCGGTAACTTTCGCGGGTGTGGCTGGTGCAGCACCAGACTCAGAACGAGCGCCAGGGAGCTGCCATTCTTTGCCACGGTCAGACCAGAACATCACCAAGTCTTTACCATCAAGGGCTTTACACCCTTCCTCACATTTGAGGAAATGACCTTTCTTCACCTTCTTGGTCGGCACCTTAGACATGGGTTTGGTGCAGCTTGGGCATTTTGTGCGAGATTTCTCTAGCTGCCGTCTGACACCTGTACCAGTTCCACTGCCCTTGGGTAGACCTTCCTTGGCCTTGCTCAGCGCTGGCTCAAAGTAGCTGCTGTTCCAACCAATCAGATATTTCTGCCAATCGGCTTTACCCTCCGCGATCGCATCAAGCTGCGTTTCCATCTGCGCCGTAAAGTCTGACTCAATCAGATCAGGCAGCGCCCCCATCAAAAACTCGTCAACCTTCATGCCTACGTCAGTCGGAACCAAGAAACCCTTTGCTATCTCCACATACAGGCGATCCTTTAGGGTCTTGATAGTCGGGGCATAGGTACTAGGCCGACCAATGCCCACTTTCTCCATGAGGGCGATCGCCTTTGCTTCTGAATAGCGCGATGGTGGCTTAGTTTGCTTCTGCTCTGAACCTGCATTCTCAAGGGTAAGTGCTTGATTCTGTGAGATGACGGGCAGCTCAGAATCTGCGTTGATGTCATTCCAATATTTTGTATAGCCTGGGAATTCAAGCACCTGTCCCCGCGCTTCCCACTGCACAGTACCTGATTGCGTCGTGATTTTGGTTTTTCTGATTCGTGCCGAGGCACACTGGGAGGCCAGCGTCCTTGTCCAGATCAGGACGTACAGCTTGAATTCATCCTCAGCTATCTCTGTCTTAATCTCAGCCGATGAGCGTTTTAGGTCAGTTGGCCTGATAGCTTCATGCGCTTCTTGGGCATCTCCCTTAGAACGGTGCTTTGTGGCCTTCTGCGGTACGTTCGTCGGGTCATTCTTTTGCAGCCATTCTCTAGCCTCAGTAACAAAACTCTCGCTTAGGCTGACCGAATCAGTTCGCATATAGGTGATAAGCCCCTGTTCATATAGCTTTTGCGCTAACTGCATAGTATACTCAGGGCTGAATTTTTGACGGGAGCTGGCGGCTTGCTGTAGTCCTGAAGTAGTGAATGGGGCAGGGGGTGACTTACTGCCAAGTTTGCCCTCAACCTGAATAACATTGTGCGGATGCCGCTGCGCTTCTTGTACCAGTCGGTCTGCTTCACCTTGACTCAGCACTTTAGTAGATTCGTTCGTGTCTTCCTCACCCTCGGCTGCGGTTTGACTCCCACGGTAGAAGGCGCGAAATCCATCGCTGTAGTCTACGAAAACTGACCAGTAGTCTTGAGGTCTGAAGGCTAGAATCTCGCGCTCTCGTTGGCACAGCAGATGCAGGGTTGCACTCTGCACCCGACCAACTGACTTTGCACCAATATCCAGCGACCACACCAGAGGCGATCCTTTATAGCCCACCAACTTATCCAGACAGTCCCGACATCTACCCGCACCAACTAAGTTCATATCCAGTGGGCGAGGACGGGCGATCGCTGCTTTGACAGCTTGAGCCGTAATTTCGGTATAGGTGACACGCTGCGGATTTTTGAGCTTCAATTCGTCGGCTAGGTGCCATGCGATCGTCTCTCCTTCACGATCTGGGTCAGTCGCAAGGATGACGGCATCCGCTTGTTTTGCCTGTTGCTTCAGTTGGGCGATTACTGATTTTGATTTCTCGCTACGGGGGATGTAGTGGCATTTGACCCCACCATTTAGCTCAAATCCTAGATGGTCATCCCCCTCGTTCGACAGCTCTCGAATATGACCTACACTAGCTCGGACTAACCAGTCTGCGCCTAGGTATGACTGGATCTTCTTCACCTTCCCAGGTGATTCCACAATCAGCAGTTTCATTAGATTTTTGGAAATTAGGACAGTTTTGAAGCGCGATGGTGCAGATTGGCGCGGAAAAAAGCTTTGTGCTTAGTCTATACCCATAACGCAAAAAACTCCAAGGGCGATCGCCTTGGAGTTTCAGATGGAGCGTGGGAAGGGATTGCTAAACGAGCTGTCTATCAATTTCTACAGTCGGTTTGTAGACAGCGTTTGAGCAAGATTTCATGAATCTGAAGCATCGCTGCATTGCCATTACGTTCAACATCATTTGTGGCCTCAGCGACTGATTGACGTGTAAAACTAATCGCAGTCTTAAAATACTGCACAGCCTTAGCCTTATCGCCTTTAATCGCATAAGCACTAGCCAAAGCAGAATAGTCAGTACCGATATATTGCTTGTCCTTTTCTAAGCGAATTGCTGTACGAATATCTTCAACCCCTTCATCCCAAGTGAACGGGTTCTTAACTCGCTCTTCTCCCCTTACTTTGTAATCAGTGGGCGTTTTAGCTGGTTTCGACGCTTGCACAGAAAAGCCCACCGAGCTAAACCAACCATTCAGCCAGCCCATAAAGACCAGCAACCCAATCCAAAAGACAGGGCCTAGCCCACCCGCAAAGAAATAGGTGAATAGGATGTTTCTCGATGCATCCCTAGCATGACGTTGTTGGTTGGACGATCCCCACATGGGTCTTAATGCTCCACTTACATGCAAAGCATTATACCTACACAGATTGATTTGCCCAATTTTGGCTATGCTTTGCGACGGAACTCAGTGTATTCGACAAAACCTACCCGACTCGGCAATGCCCCCAACAACATGGATAGAAAATTGAGGCGTATCCGCATCGCTTCGGTTCGGGTCATCTGGATGAAGAACTGCTCAACCTTGCAATGAAAAAAGTCACAGAGCATATAGATATGATCCATATCCACTTTCTGCTCTATAGGCCAAGCATTCTCCAGCAGGGTGATAGCCCGTTTGGGTACCCCCGATTCCTTCGACAATTCCTGAGCCGTTAGCTGATGCGCAAATAGAAAAAACGGGAGCAGACAATAATTCTGATGCTCTGGCTCTGACAGTCGCCTCGCTGATTTTAGAGACACAACCTGCAATGGTTTGCGCTCGGTACTTTTAGTGCTGGTTGCTGTACGCTTCGCTCCTGCACCACGAGTTGCCTGGGGCTTTATACCCTTAGCAGAAGTGGTGGCTGGCGCCTGACTGCCTGACACATTTCATTGAAAGCCTCTCAAGTAGTACATCTTATTGTCTTTAATCGCGAGAACCAGATCTGGTCATAGAACCTCTGACGCGCCTTCTTACTAGCAAAACAAGGCTCTGGGTCATACTGAAGC
>JBGSVR010000108.1:0-4366 GCA_041752855.1 Thermosynechococcaceae cyanobacterium | reverse complement strand
CTTAAAAAGCATGGAAGACGCGCAAAGAGTCTATTTCGCTTAGGGTTTGACTATATTCGACAGATTGTTCTCAATCCTTCTCCTATCAATGAGGATGACTTTCGACTATCCCTTCAATTTTTGTCCTGTACTTAGAAATTTCTGATATGGTTAGATTTTGTATAAAAACATCAGTTGCTTTTTCTGTTTCAAAATTCAATTTATCGTCTTTAGGCTCTTAGATGGGATAGGTTTTCCTGCTCTCTCCAGAAGGATTTTAGCGGTTTTTAGGTCGCCTTTTTTCTTGCGAATTCCTGCTTTTCCGATTAAAGCAAAAACGTTGTTTTTCTCCTGTTTTAAAATTTGATCATAAACATTCTCTTCTTTAGTATCTTGCCCCTTTAAGGCATGTAGTCCTGCGAGTTCTAACAAAATATTAACGTTGTTGGGTGAAGTCTGAAGTATTTTTTCTAGTCGGACAATTGCTTGATCGGGTTCTCCCAGGTTTAAGTATGCATCCACAATTTGAGCGATCGCTTCACGGTTAGACGGATCAATTTGGAGGACTGATTCATACTTTTGAAGCTTTTGTTTTGGCGTTAAAGCTGCTGTTTTAGGATTGAAAATACTCGATTTAAGTGATAGGGCTAAGATCCCACTTAAAATTCCACAGACCAATAATATTATTAATATGGCTTTTTGTGATCTAAACTTTTTCCAACTTAAAAGAGTTGTTGCTTGAGGTATTGAAGGCTTGTTTAGATCTATGGCTGCCGCTGGATCATTGATGGAACTTGATATTATCTGATTAAGACTGTTCCCTAGGTTAAGCTGAACATCTGAGCCGTGCAGCCTTTGGAGTTCGGTCATTAACCATAATAAGGGAGCTTTTGCATCTTTTAAATGTGGAACTCCACTCTGAGACTGATCGCTGGTAGGCGTTGGAGAATAAAACCGTCGATAATGGGCTTTGACGGCTTCAAATCTTTTAAGGATAGGAATTAGCTTGGCCTCAACCTGAACGAGGCCAATAGGACTTAAATCGACGAGATCGCACTTCGTTAAGATCAGCGCAAAAGGGTATTTGAGATGATTATGGTTGACCAGAGAGGCGATCGCCTCCACCTGATTCATAATGGTTTCCATCGTCTCTAGATAAAGTTTATTATTCAGCAATGCATGAATATCTACAAAGACGCAGCATCCATGAGACTGTAACAAAGTAGACTGAAACTCAGAGTTTTGGATATTGCACCACTCTCCAGGTAAATCTAACCAGCGAAAATTGCAAAGCGTTTTATCTCCGCTCAGACTTTTCTGCTTTAAGCTAAACTCAAAATCCTCAATCTTAAAGGTGGGTGGTGGATATTGTCCGGTGCGAATGACGTACCCCACTAATTTTTCAATCTTTTCTTGAAATTTTTGATCTAAACACTCAAACCATAAAGTTTCTGAATCTTTCCCTTTATGATTAGGACGTAAAATTTCGGCACAGTTATAGGCAAGAAACACTGTTTTACCGACGCCTCTAGATCCTAAACTAATGAGGGTAAATGTTTTTGTCATATTTTCATGTCCAAAACGTTACTTTAGGCAACCATAGAAAACTCGCTACGTAAATTGTGAGATGATGAAAGCTATACAGCACAATGATCTTGTAATTAATCGTAATGTTATGGCACAGTCAATTAAGACGTGAGCTGCTTTTGATATTACAAATCAATATAGATCATATAAGCGTCAATTCTCTTGCAATTAGGCTCGATGGGTTCGTTTGTTCTATTTAAGCCTTTCCGAATGGATAGATTAAGAAAAAAGACCATCACTCCAAGCCGACAGGATAGCAATCTCAAAATATATTTTTAGTAGCACGAACGTCCTAACGTATGGGCGTCTACGCTCGACGATGATAAGGAACGTTGCATGTCTAACAGTTTTGCTAAATGCCCTAAGTGCGAGTACAGTAACCCCGTTCATTCTAGAACCTGTGAGCATTGTGGGGCACCATTACGCAGGCTTAATACACCTATCCTCTTTATTATTTCAGGGCTAGCTGTTTTAGCGGGCGTAGGAACGGGAGCGTTGTTTATGAAAGAGCAAGCGCCTTCGATCAATTCCCGCCTACAACCCAGTAATCGTGTTATCCCTGACGCTGGAATCCGTCGCTCAGCCAATTCTGTGCAGTCGCCCGCAGCAGGGATTGGCGGCGGTCAACTTCAAGGCGTTACAGTGCAAAGCTATCGGCAATATGCTGATGTGCCAAACGTACCGAAGGGTGTTTTTAATTATGGCGGCTCCACAACCTTTGCTCCGCTGCGATCGCCTAATATTATCCAACCCATCAAAGCGGCTTTTCCAGCATTTCAGCTTCGGTATACAGAACCAACCATGGGTAAGCCAGGTTCAACTCAGGGTATTCAGATGCTGATTGAGGGTCAATTAAGCTTTGCCCAATCCTCTCGAGGACTTAAGGCGCAAGACTTTGCTCAAGCTAAATTGAAGGGATACGTCCTAGAAGAAATTCCCGTTGCCATTGACGGGATTGCCCTTTATATTCATCCTCAAGTTGTTAATGGGGGATTGAAAGGGTTAACTTTGGCTCAGGTCAGCGATATTTTTACGGGCAAAGTCAATAATTGGAAGAATGTTGGTGGCCCAGATCTCAAAATTACTCCGATTAGCCGCAGCCCACAAGCTGGGGGAACCGTCGATTTTTTCTTTGAGCAAGTCTTACAAAAGCGTCCTTTTGGAGCGACTGTGCAAGAAGTTCGAGATACAACTGAAGGGCTGCGGATTGTGGCAACAACGCCAGGTGCCGTGAGCTATGCTACCGCCGCTGAAATCATTAATCAAAGGACGATTCGAGCGGTTAGTATTGCGAAAAATTCAGACCAAAATTTTGTTTCTCCTTGTGAAGATTTGGCCTGTATGAGGGTGAATGCCAAAGCCTTTGGGGATGCATCTTACCCCATCATCCGCCGTCTCTTTGTGGTGATCAAACGCGATCAAAAACTGGATGAACAGGCTGGGGTTGCTTACGCGAATTTGTTGCTGAGTGATGAAGGGCAAGCATCCGTGCGTCAATCTGGATTTGTCCCCATTCGTTAATGGCATCTCACGCATTGTGATCAAGCTTAGAATGCTAATCACCCTTTTTGCCTTGGGTTGGCAGTGCCGCGACGATCGCATCTGCCACACGACCCACCGGAATTAACTCCAATCCTGTATCTGCTAGCACCTGCCCCTTGGGAATAATGGCTCGCTTAAACCCAAGTTTGGCGGCTTCCTTCAGCCGCAGCTCTAGCTGAGAAACAGAGCGGACTTGCCCCCCTAACCCAACTTCGCCAATGATGACCGTAAACGGATCCACCATCCGATCGCGAAAGCTGGCTGCCACGGCGATCGCCACTCCTAAATCAGCGGCTGGCTCCCCCACATTTAGCCCTCCCGTAGACGAGACATAGGCATCTAGCTTTGAGAGCGGAATGCCCAGTCGCTTTTCAAGCACTGCCAAAATTTGCAAAAAGCGATTGTACTCTACCCCCGTGGTCGAGCGCCGAGGCGACGCATAGCTGGTGGGCGCAGCTAGCGCCTGTAGCTCCACCACAATGGGGCGGGTGCCCTCACAGGCCACAATGGTTGCAGTGCCTGGGGTTGCCTCACCGCGATCGCCCAAAAACAGCGCTGAGGGGTTTAATACCTCCTGTAAACCCTTGTCGCTCATCTCAAATACGCCCACTTCATGGGTGGCTCCAAACCGATTTTTGACCGAGCGCAACAGCCGATGGCTGGCAAAGCGATCGCCCTCAAAGTACAGCACGGTGTCTACGAGGTGTTCTAAGACCTTAGGGCCGGCGATCGCCCCTTCTTTGGTTACATGCCCCACAATAAAGAGCGTAATATTTTGCCGCTTTGCTAACCGCATCAAGGCCGCCGTGCATTCGCGCACCTGTGCCACCGAGCCTGGAGCCGAAGTCATGGTGGGTAAATAAATTGCCTGAATGCTGTCAATCACCGCCACTTGGGGCTGAAGCGCATCTAGCTCCTGCACAATTACTTCTAGGTCGGTTTCTGGCAGCAGATACAAATCTGCCTTATCTGCCTGTACAGAAGCCAGGGTTGTTGCCGCCATTGCATTTGACACTGCCCCCAACCGCTGCGCCCTCAGCTTCACCTGCTGCCCCGACTCCTCCGCGCAAACGTACAGCACGCGATGCTGGGTTGCCAACATATTCATCATTTGCAGCAGCAGCGTTGACTTGCCAATGCCAGGATCTCCACCGACCAACACCAGCGAACCTGGCACAATGCCGCTGCCTAAAACCCGATCTAGCTCAGAATAGCCAGAGCTAAAGCGCTGGGCGGCTGTCTCTACAATTTGGTCTAG
>JBGSVR010000107.1:0-3609 GCA_041752855.1 Thermosynechococcaceae cyanobacterium | reverse complement strand
GGCAGCAAAAACGCAGCCCTCTTCGTCCTATGGCTACCGTCCGCCGTCATCACCGCCGCCGCCGCCACCCCCGCAAGCCGAACGAGCCGCTCATCAAAGACCTGCCACCCCAGACATGAGTAAGGCCAACCTACGCGGGGCCGATCTGCACGAAAAAGATTTAGCCGGGCGCAACCTCAGCCATGCCGATTTAACAGATGCCAACCTCCAGGATTCGTTTCTGCACAATATTGATTTGTCCTATGCGATTCTGTACCGTGCCAATTTGTTTCGGGCAAATCTGCTAGGTGCCAACCTCAGCCATGCCGATCTGCGACAGGTGAACTTAGTAGGGGCAGATCTCAGCGGCGCTAATTTGAGCTATGCCGACCTGACCGGAGCCAAAATGGGAAGCGGCGATCGCGTGATGGTGAAGCTCACAGGCACTATTCTCACAGGCACCATTTTGCCCAATGGCGCGGTGCATCAGTAGGGGGGCGATCGCAGGTCAATACCCTAGACTGGCGTTAGGTTTTCAGGGTTGGGAGTTGAAGATTGCTTGCGCAGAATAATCCATTTGTAAAAGATCCGAATGGGACGCACAAGATAATGAAGGTTATAAAACACCTTCGGTAAAGCCAAAAACTGCTGGTCTTCTGCATTGGGCGTAATGATGAAGCGGAAGGTTAGCCAATATTGTGGCAGACGATCTTGGAGGCGATCTCGCAGCTTGAGATGAATGGGGTTATGGAATAACCAAAACCCTGTTTCTCTATTTTCGATAAGCGTTTCAACATCGGTAAAAATGCGGTGCTTAAAGACCTGCAAAAGCTCTTGCACCGCAGCGTGATGAAACACTGGCTCTTGAAGCGGTATCGGCAAAGGCATCTGCAATAGATCATGAGCCAACGCCAAGCCCAGCAGAAACATCCGCTCAATTCTGAGCGCTTTAGAGCGCTCCCACAGGTCAAGCCACGGCAAGTCTGGGTAAACCCGAACCACTTCTGCGATATCACAAACCCAAATTAAATTCCGCCACAGCTCTTTGCTACCGTGGGTGCAGAGGTACAGCAGCAAATCTTGCGGATTAAGACTATCGACTGGAGCCTGATCGACTGTAAAAGACTGACGAGTATGCCACATTTGATTGAGGTCAAAGGCAACCGGAAAATAGCTGGGCATGAGCTGCCAGTGAAGGTCAACGGTGACAAAGTTGTGTTCATGAATAAACATCTCTTCCCCAGAATGATCCATTACCTCCGTTTCAAGGTCATGAGTGATATCTTTGGGCGCAGAGGGAAGGCTGCTTAGAGCCTCTTGGTATAAATCGTTTTCCTGCATTGCCGCCAGGATAACTTCTTTGGTTTGAAAGCCCTGACCCATGAGAGTCTGACGCACAATCGGAACGTCTGCTTCTCGAACCAATAGGTCAATATCGCTAAATCGTCGTAAATGGATACTTCCATAGGCGACTTCTGATAAGACAGGCCCCTTAAAGAACAAGATCGGGATGCCCTGCGTCTTAAAAACTTTAACCAATGCTTGCAGTGCAGACGTTAGGCGCTGATTATGGGTGGAGTTCTGCAAGTACAGCGTCATCAACTGACTTAAGGTCGCTTTAGGAACGCGGTATGGTACAAGAGTTGATAAATTGCGGTAGACCAGCGGCAAAACACCATGCCAGAGCGCAGTTTGCACGAATCGATCCCAATCGAAGGTTGCTGCACAATCGTCTAGGATGCTGCTCATTAAAGCAATATTGGGCTGACATCGGGCGCAGGCAAGAATCAACCGATGTTCAGCAGACCCATTGAAGGAATGAGGTTTTTGAAGCTCACGGGTTGGGGCGATTGTCATGAACAGTAGGTCAATGTTGTATGTGCGCGGCTGAGATGAAGCTGAGACAGACCGTATCATCAAATACTTTGGTTGGCTTGCCTAAAGCTTAGCCGAGCCGTTTAGCAGGCGCAAGGGAAAAACTAAAAGCCTTTTCTACCCAGAGAGACTAAAGCTTAAGGTTTTATAATTCTCTGAAAAAAGGGTATTAGCAAAAAGGTTTGAGCTGTAAAGCATGGCTTATTGATACGAATATTTCTGGACTTTAGACCCAAAAAAGTCTAGCTATAAACAGTCAGTCCACTGCATAAGAGACGACAAAAACCTCGGCGATTTTACCGCGCTTAGTAGGCTGTGAATTAATAGATCGTGCAGCAGAAATAGTGTAAATCTGGAAATCTTGGTATAAATCTCTCACAAATGGGCTATCGGAATTAGAGAGTGCTACTTTTACCCCTTGTGCCGATAAATTCACAAAAATATCTCGCAGATGAATTTGATCTGCTTCGGTGAATGCAGTGCGACTATAGCTCGTAAAGTTACTGGTTTCACTCAGCGGGTGGTAGGGCGGATCAAAGAACACAAAATCTTGTTCTGATAGTGGCTCTAATAGTGGCTCAGCTAAGATTTTGTGAAAAGGCTGCGTTGTTATCACTGCTTTTTGTAAGACACCCGATGTGGCTCTCAACAAATCGGCATTACAAATGTTTGGATTTTTATACTGTCCCATTGGCACATTAAACCGACCCTGCCGATTAACGCGATAAAGACCGTTAAAGCAAGTTTTATTGAGATAGATGAGCCGAGCTGCTCTATCAACGGGCAGTTCGAGATCTTCATTACGGATTTGATAGTAGTAGGTCTGACTATGGTTAACCGCATGATGCTCGAGTTTTGTAATGACGTCCTCAACGCAATCTCTCACGCACCTATAGACATTCACTAGTTCTGGATTGATATCTGACAGCACCGCACGAGTCGGCTGAAAATGGAAAAAGAGTGCCCCACCGCCTAAAAATGGTTCATGGTAGGTGCGAAAGTCTGTGGGTAGATAGGGCTGATACTGCGCAATGAGGCGGCTTTTGCCTCCAGCCCACTTGAGAAAAGGTCTGGGTGGAATAGTCAAGGTAGATGTGTCAGATAGGACTGAGGCGCAAACGGTTTGGTTTACAATAAAACCAAGCAGCGACTGCAAAGTTTTTTTTACTGTACGACTATGCAAGATTTTTTTGAAAATGTCGCGCGTTATCCTCGGTATCTCATTGCTTTAGTGCTTGGGGTATTTTGGAATGCGATTGAGCCACTGATTCCGTTTCTGCGTCGCCCCACTACGGCGATCGCTCTCATTAGCGCCCTCATCAGCGCCCTTATCTTTCTAAGCCTAACCATTCAGGCCATGCTAGGGCTATCGGTAGACGCGGTCTAAAACTTAGGTATATTGCGCCCATAGGCTTTATCGCAGGATAGACTAGGCTAGGGCAACGGATAAATTTTGATGCATCACCCATTGTTGGGGTGAAGAAGAGAAACACTATGGCAACAGGACGGCGAATTTCTCGCGTTTCGGAACTGATTAAGCGTGAAATCAGCCAGATGCTGCTTTTTGGCATTAAGGATGAGCGCATTGGCGGCGGTATGGTGAGCGTAACGGACGTGGACGTCTCTGGCGATCTTCAACACGCCAAGGTTTTTGTGAGCATTTATGGCACCGACGAGGCCAGAGCCGCCACGATGGAAGGGCTGCAATCTGCCTGTGGCTACATCCGAGGGCAGCTTGGCAAACGAGTGAACCTT
>JBGSVR010000106.1:0-4796 GCA_041752855.1 Thermosynechococcaceae cyanobacterium | reverse complement strand
GGCAAGGGGGAGGTCTATATTTTGAGGTTTCATAAGGTTTTAGAGGTTGAGCATTGCTGATTTTTAGTTTAATGGATTAGAGTGTTCGCCCTTCGGTGGAGCCAGATGAAACTGTTACACCAAAGAATCCGGTTTTGTGATGGGTAGAATTCGCACTTTAGCTCGGTTAAAGTTGACGGTCACAAGGGCACCTTCTTCCAATAACGGTTCATATTGGCGCAATGCATCAATCACTAAATTGCCTATGCGTTCTGGCAATATGTCTTGTCCGCGAAGCTGGATGACGCTGGGTGCTTCAGCTTGAGTGGCAGCAAGAATTGCCCCAAAGTCGAGATCGTTTGTAAAGACGACGAAGCTATGTTCTTTTGCCCAAGCAAAAATTGTGTGATCCGGTGCGCGTGGGTCTCCGACTGTTGACCAATGTATTGCTTCAATGCCTACGGCGCTTAAGACGGGAACCCAGTCTGGTGAGAGGTTCATGTCGATTAAGAGTTTCATGCGGATTGCAGAGGCAATTCAATTTCTTCGGAGCGCCATGCAGCATAAGCCAGTGCTTCGTAAATATCTTCTAGTTCTAGATATGGGTAGGATTGCAGAATTTTTTCTGGAGAGTGACCCGCAGCCATTAAGCCGACGACTGTACCGACGGTGACTCTTAGTCCGCGAAGACAAGGCTTGCCACCCATTACTTCTGGGTTAAAGGTGATTCGAGAAAGCTGCTGCATGATACTGCCTCCATTGACATCTAAAATTTACTTTTTTGAGAATAAATTTTCCCTGGCACCGAAGGTGTGTGAGAAAATTGAAGCAAGATTTATACATATCGTTGTTTGGTTTTGTTCTGAAGCCACTCTCAAGAATCCTCTTCCCTATGAGGAAATATGTATCCAAGAGGCTTTACCACCAAATTATTTGACAAGAAGGAACTGCTTTTTGAAAAACATCTAGGTTCGATATTCCTTGCCTCAAACCGAGGTCAAGGCTGGCGAGACTGATCAGGTTCGATAGCGGGGTTAAATCGCTTATCTGTGTATTGGTGAGGTCAAGGCTGGTGAGACTGGTCAGGTTCGATAGCGGAGTTAAATCGCTTATCTGTGTACCGTTGAGTTCAAGGCGGGTGAGACTGGTCAGGTTCGATAGCGGGGTTAAATCGCTCACCTGCGTATAC
The DNA here is from genome assembly GCA_041752855.1 of Thermosynechococcaceae cyanobacterium. Classification (GTDB taxonomy): domain Bacteria; phylum Cyanobacteriota; class Cyanobacteriia; order Thermosynechococcales; family Thermosynechococcaceae; genus JAAURS01. The sequence goes on along the minus strand of JBGSVR010000106.1, from coordinate 3,628 downwards.
CAGAGGTAAAGGTGGGTAAGATTGTGCAGATTCGATATCAACTTTAAATCGCTCACCTTTGTAGAATTGAGGCTTAGTTCGGTGAGGCTCCTCAAACTCTTGGGAATAGTCAGATCTCCTTCACTTTTAAAAGTTTGATTAATAAAAATTGTCTTAATCAATTCTTTTTTGACAGCTTCACTAACGTCATCAAAGTAAGTTTGCAAGAAAGTTCCAGCAAGCGGACTACCAATTAAGTTAAGTGCTCTAATACTTGCAGCGCGTTCTTGAGCTTTTAGCCCTTTACGATTTTTGAGGTAAGGAATGACTTCTTCGCCGCAAGTTGCTAATGCTTCCGCATCAACGATGCTTCTAGGAGGAAGTAACTGCTGAGATAGCGTTCTGAAAATAATGGCGATGTCAAGATCGTCGCATTGGTAGGTAACTGTGTAACATCGGAAAAAGAAAAATTGAAGTGCTCTTTGTGTTGCAGCCTCCTTCCGTTGATGTGTGGAACGTCCTCGTGAAGTTGAGCCTAAAGGAGTTCGTTCTAGAATTTTTCGCAGTAAGTCAGTTGCAAACCTGGAACCATCTCTGGGGAAGGCTAATGCAAATAAAATAACAGGTTGCCAAGCAGGATTAGTTGAATTCTCTGCCAAAATATCAACATTTCCCATATTTAATAAGCGTTCTGCGGCCAGAAACTCTTTCAGAGTGTTATGCAAAAATTCAATCCTTTGCTCGCTTGATTCTTGCAACATTCCGCTTCGTTCAACCAATGCCTGACGAACTGCGGTTGCATTAATGTCAGTAAGTGAATAACTACTAAGCGCCTCGGCAATATGGGCATCAGCGTCCAATTCTGCAATCGATGAAATCCCAGAAATCACCATCTCATAGGCTAGTTTTGAGAGCAACCCTTTCCGAACAGAAAGCTCAAGGCGGCTATAGGATACATCAAAATTCTTTTTCTCATCTAACCCCGGACGCTCTTGATCGCGGCGATGCAGCAGCATTTCGCATAGCTTCTCGCATAGATCTATCGGGGTTTCTGGCAAATTTTCATTGCGATCTCGATGTAGCGCACAGACCACTGTGCAGAGTAAGGGATAGATCGTCAGTCGCTCAATTGAACGGTTCTCGGCGATTCTTTGTTTTAATCGTTGAGCTAAGGGTCGCAAATCCTCCGGCTGATTCCAATTGCGCAGCCGTACTTCCATTGCCGTATGCCAACGATCAATTAAGGTATCTCTGTCAACTGGTGACATGGGTTCCACCCGTGCCGATATAAACCCTAACTCCTGAAACTCAAAGCGCTCAACAGCCTCAGGCCGTGTTGTCACAACATAATAACAGTCTGGATAAGTGTGCATTAACTGCCGAACTTCACGAACCACTTCGCTTCGCGCATTTGGCGGCACCTCATCCATCCCATCAAACATGACTAACCCGCGACCGTGGCGCAACACCTCATCAACCCATTGTTCTGGAGGATCCGGCAATTCTTTTGCCAGTAATAAAGGAAACTGCTGAGGCCGAGGCAACTTTCCGTCTGGATAATCGCGTAACCGAATCAAAAATGGAACTTTCCCGCGCCAATCCGACCTGTAATCATCCTCAACTTGTCCAAACTTCAGTCCAAACTTCTTGCTTAACAACACATCCTGTAATCGACGCGATTGGCTTACATCAGATTGCGTACGCTCAAATTTACCTGCTTGCACCGCTGCCCACCGCAATAGCGTTGTCTTTCCACAGCCAGCTGTTCCACGAATTAAGAGTCGCTTGTTTTCTGGATCGAGTCCGTCAAAAAAATACTCTGCGGATATCGACGTTGGCAGACTTGGATCGGATAAATGAGATGACGATGCGGTTAAGTCCTCTTCAGTCTCATCCGCTAAATTTAAAGACACATAAGCAACCGTTAGCGAATACTCCTGAGACTCTTTGGGCACCTTAATCCCAAACAACTGTAAGTAATCCAGCTTATTCGCAACAGCTTTGCGGTAACGCCCTTCATAATCCGCCGCAGGATCTTGGATAAGCTGACCAATGAGATGGTTTGATTCTGAATCCTGCACAGGTTCCGATTTGTGCTTACTTGTAGAATGATGCTCTCTCTTTTGGGAAAATTTACTCATCCACTGGGCAAGAACTGGAGCGGTAAGTGTATAACACCCTCGATCATCGGTTCGCTTTGCAATGCACCGAGACACCCAACCGCCACCTGTCGAGTCGTATTGTCGTAACCAAACTTCGCCAGTTCCTGTTTCTAAATTAAGTCGCACGAAATTATAGCCATTGTTCTTACTCTCAGACCATTCATGACAGGCTCCCGCCGAAATTATGCTGTGTCCAGTAGATGCATCTGTTCTTACAAAATCTTGATGTTCGTGCCCGTGAAGTACAAAGGTGAATTCTCGTTCGAGTAATCGCCCAAATGATGGATTTTCTTCAGGCACCAACCAGTTGGTTGGATGATGCAATAGTGCGATTTTTATGTCATGGGGCGGCATATTCCCCAAGATTGTTTCAAGCTGGAAACGTCCAGCCATCCATAATTTCCCCAGGTCTTCTCGTCCACCCTGTGCCGACCATGCTGAATTAAAGCCTGCAATCCCGATCCGAACCCCTGCGACTTCCCGTGCATCAGCATAGATTAAGCGATCGCGCTGTGTCAGCAAATGATCGTAACCAAAGCGCTCTAGACAGCTTGCATAATCTTCTAAACGTCCCAAAAGCCGCTGCCAATCTAGTCCGGCTTCTTGAACAACTTGCTGAATTTCATCAAGGGACTTGACTTCTTGGAGAAAAATTTTTTCATACCTAGCAATGCGCTTGCGATTCACATCATGATTTCCAGGCACCAAAAATAAATTACGCTGTTCCACCATAGGCGTGAATGCTTCACGAGCCTTAGTCAAAAAATCATGTGCTTCCTGGAACTGGTCTACAATGGCTTTTCCTCGTTCTGACCCAAGTTGCCCATACGCTGCATCACCAGTAAAAAAGATCAAATCTGGCCGTAACCCATACTGCTCTTCCATCTTGAGCAGATCGTCGCAAAGTGTCTTGATAACACGATTCGCATCCCAGCCTGTTTGGGGTTTACAGGCATGCAGATCTGACAGATGTAGCCACGTAATTGATTGAGACATCCAATTTTTACCCGATGACGCACAGAAAGCCTATGTGTTAATAATCACCCTGAATTAATAGGGCAACTCAACCTAATTTTTTAAAGTCTAATTCAAAGTTACACGTTACCTGTTCCTGTACTACATAGCTTTTCGATCAGAAAGATAAAAGACCCTCATTTCAAGACTGCCAAAATCTCTGCTGCTTTTAGCCTTGGCTCGGGGAATATTGAGAATGCGATCGCCTCAACTTTAGCGATACAAATGGCGATCACCTATGCTAGAAACATCCTCGTCCCAGAGTAGACCAGCATGACCGAAGTTACCCTAAACCTACCGGATCCGCTGATTGCCCACGCTCAAAAACTCGGCCTAGTGCAGGGTGGCGAAAATAGTTAAGCAGTCATTGAGAAAGACGATCAGGCGTTAAACTGCTCTGATATGCTGCTATCTACCAAAACCTATGCCCACGCCACTGGCATCCATAATTACCTTATCACCACGCCTAAAAA
>JBGSVR010000105.1:0-4240 GCA_041752855.1 Thermosynechococcaceae cyanobacterium | reverse complement strand
AGCGGATCCATGATGCAAGCATTGGCCTATTTTACGGAGATCTTAGGAGGGGGTGCCCATGCAGCCTGAACAACAGCGGATACTTGGCTATTTTATTGAAGAAGCAAAGGAGCATTTAGACACCATTGAAAATGGGCTGCTAAATCTCCAGGCTGTGGTGGATGACACGGAGCTGATGAGTGAGGTGTTTCGGGCTGCTCACTCGGTGAAGGGCGGAGCGGCAATGCTAGGTATTCACAGCATGCAGCATATTTCTCACCGTCTGGAGGATTATTTCAAGGTTCTTAGAGAACACCCTGTGAAGGTGGATACCAAAATTGAGGCTTTGTTCTTAAAGATTTTTGATGGCCTGAGTACGCTGACGGAGGAGCTTCAGAACTCGCTGTCTCTTTCTGATGAGCTATCGCATCAGACGATTCAGTCCGTGGAACCCGTCTTTGCTGAGCTTCAGGCTTATTTGGCGCAGCTTACAGGCGCTGAATTTGAGTCGGATGCTGATCTGGCTACGGCTGGCGCTGCATCTGTTGCATCAATGTCTCAAGAGCAGACAATGGTTGCCTTTGAGTCAGATGTTTTAGAACAGCTCCGTTTGATGCTTCAGCTTTTTCAGGCCGATACTATCGATGCGATCGCCGCTCGACAGGGCTTACAAGAAGTCTGTGCGAGTTTGTGTGAGCTAGGTGCCCAGACTGGGTTGACCACCTGGCAGAATTTGGTGATGACGGTCAGCGATGCGATCGCCGAATCTAAAAATGCGTTAGGCACTTTAGCCGCCGTTACCATTCCAGCCCTTAAAGAAGCGCGAGATGCGGTTTTAGAGGGTCAGGCATCAACAATTAAGTCACCTCAATCGCTACTAAGCCTGATTCCAGCGGCTCCAGCCCTAGAAAGCATGGACTGGTTTAGCGTCTTTAGCGAATCTGCCGCTGCGCCCACAACCGCCGCAGACTCCGTTGATTCGTTCTTAGACGACCTCTTACAAGAACCGGAGACAGCCTCCAAAGTTGAGGATATTCTGCCAGTGGCGGCTGCCGCCGCCGCTGTGCCCGTTGACTTTGAAGCACTAGCAGATCTTCTCGCAGAAGAGCCAAGCTTTGCACAAAGTTTTGTGCTAGAAGCACCTGCGATTGAATCCCTCGACTCTGAATTTAGTGACCTTGAGAAGCTGCTGGATGCGGAATCCTCTAGCACAGCCGCTGGGGGACGCTCAAACGCCGCCAATCGCTCAAGCCGGCGACCAGGCTCTGCCCAAACCATGAAGGTGGGCGTCAAGCAGCTTGATAACCTCAGCAACTTGATTGGGGAACTGGTGATTAACCGAAATACCCTGGAAGACAACCAGGATCGGCAACGTCAGTTTCTCGATAACCTGTTGTTCCAGGTGCAGCAGTTGGGTGAGCTGGGTCAGCAAATGCAGGACTTATACGAGCGTTCTCTTTTAGAAAGTTCTTTGCTCGCGGCAACCCAGCGCTCAAAAGGAGCTGCCCCTAAATTAGGAGGCAACAGCAGCAGCCTCCTAGGACAAGGCGACTCTGAGCGAACGGGTCACGCGTCGGGCTTTAGCTTTGATGCCCTGGAGATGGATAACTTTACGGGATTCCACAGCCTATCTCAGGAAATTATTGAGCGGATTGTGCGGGTACGTGAAGCCGCATCGGATATTGAATTTGTGGTTGACTCTAACGAACAGGTCACACGAACCTTCCGCCAAGTCACCACTCAGGTTCAAGAAGGTCTAACCACCTCCCGCATGATTCCGTTTTCCCAAATGGCGGAGCGCCTACCCCGCGCGATTCGAGATGTTTCTCTCAAGTGTGGTAAGCAGGCACGTCTAGAACTCGAGGGTCGTGACACGCTCATTGACAAAGGGATTTTGGAGCGTATTTATGACCCGCTCACTCACTTAGTCAATAACGCTATTTACCACGGCCTTGAGACACCGGAAGTTCGCCAGCGTCTGGGTAAAAATCCAGAAGGGGTGATCAAGATTCGGGTATTTTACCAAGGGAACCAAACCATCATTTCAATTGCGGACGATGGCGCTGGAATTGATATTGAGCGGGTCAAAGCCAAAGCAATTGAGAAAGGACTCGTCACGCTAGCAGAAGCGGCCGCAATGTCAAAACAAGAAATCTATTCTTTCTTGTTTCAGTCTGGGTTCTCGACCAATGATCAGACCGATCAGCTGGCTGGGCGCGGGGTTGGCATGGATGTGGTGCGTAGCTCCATCAGCGACCTGCGCGGGGTCATTAACACAGACTCAACGCCGGATAAAGGCACGACGTTTACCATTCGTTTGCCGCTGACGCTGAGTATTACCAAAGCACTCTGCTGCCTGCATCAAAACTACAGCATTGCCTTCCCCATTGATGGGGTTGAAGATATGTTGGATTTAGACCCAGAGCAGATTGTGGCGCAAGATGACGGGCAGTCAGTGATTGTCTGGCGCGATCGCCAACTCCCCTGTAAAACCTTGACCCAGATGCTGCCCTACAACCGCACCATTAAGCGCGGTGGGCGCTACCACAGCCCCGATAGCAGCGGTAAAGTCTCCGTCGTCATTCTGCGCAGCGGCGATGACTTTATTGGGCTTCAGGTGGATGAAGTGATGGGCGAGCAGGAAATCGTCATCAAGCAGTTGACGGGTCCTGTTCCCAAACCCCTCGGCATCTCTGGGGTGACGGTACAGGGGGACGGTCGGGTTATGGTCATCGCCGATGTGTTAGAGCTAATCGATTTGTCTCTAGATCGGGTTGAGCGGAACCATCAGTTCTGGCAAGGTGCCGCTGAGATTCCGGTGGGTGAGGCCGAAACTGACCCTATGGTGCTGATTGTGGATGACTCTATTACGGTGCGGGAGCTGCTGTCGTTGACCTTCAGCAAAGCAGGCTATCGAGTAGAGCAGGCAAGAGATGGCATGGAAGCCTGGGAAAAGCTGCGCTCTGGGCTACCCTGCGATCTCATCTTCTGCGATGTTGAAATGCCTCGCATGGACGGTCTTGAACTTCTGTCTCGCCTTCAGCAAGATGAGGATCTTCACGATCTGCCGATCGCAATGCTGACGTCTCGGGGTGCATCTAAGCACAAAAAGATGGCGGTTGACTTAGGGGCAAAGGGCTATTTTACAAAGCCCTACCTCGAAGAAGTGCTGCTAGACGCGGCTCAGCGGATGATCAATGGAGAAGTGTTGATCAAATAGGTCGCATCGCATATCGTAGGGGGCTGCTCGGGTACTTGTTGCCCGAGCAGTTTCTGTCTTGAAAGGAAAGAGGACTATAGAATAGAACCAAAGGAAAAGCCAGAGGGATCGGCGGGTTTTGCCGCAAAAACTAAAATCCCATTTATGGCGTTGGTGTACCTGTGCAACAAAATGTTTCAGCCTCTGGTTTAGATCTGTCAACGCTGTATCCCTTTGAATTGGACGGATTTCAGACTGAGGCGATCGCCGCACTCAATGCCGATAAATCTGTGGTGGTGGTGGCTCCAACTGGCTCCGGCAAAACGCTCATTGGAGAATACGCCATTGCGCGGGCGCTGTCTCGCGGTAAGCGGGTGCTGTACACCACGCCCCTTAAGGCACTTTCCAATCAAAAGCTGCGAGATTTCCGCCATCAGTTTGGCGTGGATAAAGTGGGTCTGGTGACGGGCGATCTGTGCATCAACCGAGATGCGCCTATTTTGGTTATGACCACCGAGATTTTCCGCAATATTCTCTACGGCACCTTCACGGAGGTGATTGAAACTGCCCTCACGGACGTAGAGGCCGTGGTGCTAGACGAATGCCACTACATGAACGATCGCCAGCGCGGGACGGTCTGGGAAGAATCTATTATTTACTGCCCCCCCAACATTCAGCTCATTGCGCTCTCCGCCACCATCGCCAACGCCGAGCAGCTTACTAACTGGATTGAGTGGGTGCATGGCCCCACTCAGCTGATCCAGTCTGACTGGCGACCTGTGCCCCTTCAGTTTCACTTTGGCAACCATCAGGGGCTGTTTCCGCTGTTGAACCAGCAGCGTACTAAGCTCAACCCCAAACTGAAGGCGCTGCCGTCTAAGCAGCGGGGAGGGCGATCGCGCAGTTCCCGTAGCGCATCGCCCGATCCCTATACGGTTATTGCGGCGCTTCAGCAGCGGCAAATGCTGCCTGCCATTTACTTCATCTTCAGTCGGCGCGGCTGTGATCAGGCCGTCCTTGCCACCCGAGAACTGAAGCTTCTGCTGAATACCGAAGAATCGG
>JBGSVR010000104.1:0-19970 GCA_041752855.1 Thermosynechococcaceae cyanobacterium | reverse complement strand
ACCTTCTCCAGATACACCATGTCTGACGATATCAATACTTTGGCAAGTTGGACAAAGAACAGGTTCTAACACCATTGGCAACAATGACCTCAGATTTTCTGACCATTATCTTCCAATTCCACAGATTTAGAACATGACCCAAGGCTCCGGCAAAAGCCTAACAATGGTGTGGCTTGCCAAATGGATTCGTGAAAACGTGACCGATTCCCGCGTTCTTCTCATTACCGACCGCACCGAACTCGATGAGCAAATCGAAAAAGTCTTCAAAGGCGTAGATGAAGATATCTACCGCACCAAAAGCGGAGCCGATCTCGTCAGCACCTTAGATCAGCCAATACCCTGGCTAATCTGCTCGCTGCTTCATAAGTTTAGCGGCAGCAATAGCGACCACACAGACCAATTCATCCAAGACCTCCAGACCCAACTCCCCAAAAACTTTGCGCCCAAAGGCAACCTGTTCGTCTTTGTAGACGAGTGCCATCGCACCCAGTCCGGCAAACTGCACAGCGCCATGAAAAGCATTTTGCCCAACGCCATATTCATCGGCTTCACAGGCACACCGCTCCTTAAGAAAGACAAACAAAAAAGCATCGAAATCTTTGGCAGCTATATCCACACCTACAAATTTGACGAAGCCGTCGCCGATGGCGTTGTATTAGACCTGCGCTACGAAGCCCGCGACATCGACCAGCACCTTACCTCTGAGGCCAGAGTAGACCAATGGTTTGAATCCAAGACCCGTGGCCTATCTAACCTCGCCAAAACCCAGCTCAAGCAAAAATGGGGCACCATGCAAAAAGTGCTCTCTAGCCAATCGCGCCTAGAGCAGATTGTCAAAGATATTCTGCTAGACATGGAAACCAAACCCCGCCTCATGGATGGGCGCGGTAACGCCATGCTCGTCTGCACCAGCATCTACCAAGCCTGCAAAGTCTACGAGCTGTTCAACCGCACCGACCTAGCCGGAAAGTGTGCCATCGTCACCAGCTACAAACCTTCCCCCGCCGACATCAAAGGCGAAGAAAGTGGCGAAGGCTTAACCGAGCGACTGAACCAGTACGCCATCTACCGCAAAATGCTAGCAGACTACTTCAACGAACCCGAAGACAAAGCCATGAATCGGGCAGAAGAATTTGAAATCAAAGTTAAAGAGCGCTTCATCAAAGAACCAGGCCAGATGCGTCTGTTAATTGTGGTAGATAAACTGCTCACAGGCTTCGATGCGCCCTCCGCTACCTACCTCTACATCGACAAAACCATGCGCGACCACGGCCTATTCCAAGCCATCTGCCGCGTCAATCGCCTCGATGGCGAAGATAAAGAATATGGCTACATCGTGGACTATAAAGACCTGTTCCGTCGTCTAGAAGGTGCCCTGACCGACTACACCAGCGGTGCGCTGGATGGCTACGATGCGGTTGACGTTGCAGGGTTACTGAGCGATCGCCTTGAAAAAGCACGCGATCGCCTCGACGAAACCCTAGAAACTGTCAGGGCACTGTGCGAACCTGTTTCTCTACCGCGAGATAGAAAAGACTATCTGCACTACTTTTGCGCTGAAGACACCGCTGACAAAACCGCCCTTGCCACCAACGAACCCAAACGAGTGGCCTTGTATGAGGCCGTTGCGGCCTTACTTCGCGCCTACGCCAACCTCGCCAACGAAATGCCAGAAGCAGGCTACAGCCCCCCAGAAATCGCTGAAATCCAGATTGAAGTAGAGCACTATACCAAGGTGCGCCAAGAGGTGAAAGTCGCCAGCAGCGACTACCTTGACATGAAGCAGTTTGAACCTTCTATGCGGCACCTGCTCGATAGCTATATCCGTGCCGACGAAAGTGAAAAAATCTCTGAATTTGAGGATTTAGGTCTACTTGAGCTGATTGTTAGACGCGGAGCCGATGCGATCAATAGCCTACCCAGCGGCATCAAAAATGACCCTGCCGCCGTTGCCGAAACCATTGAGAACAACATCCGCCGCACCATCATCGACGAAAACCCCGTTAACCCTCGATACTACGAGCAAATGTCAGAACTGCTCGATAGTCTGATCCAGCAGCGCCGAGAGAATGCGATCAATTATCAAGAATATCTAGAGAAAATCAAACGGCTCTCACAACAGGTTATACATCCAGAAATAGCGCAGTCAGCTTATCCGCCTTCCCTCAATACTGCTGCTAAGCGATCGCTCTACGACAACCTAAATCAAGACGAAGACCTTGCCCTGCGGATCGACAATGCAGTACGCTACACCAAAAAAGAAGGCTGGGTGGGCAACCGCTTCAAAGAGCGAGAAGTGACCAAAGTGGTTCGTGAAGCAGCAGCAGGGTATAACGTGAACTTAGACGACGTGATCAATCTGGTCAAGAACCAACATGAGTATCAGTAACCTCGTCAAAGATCAAAACATTATCGTCAGCGGCATCTCTGTACAGGTAGTTCGCAAACCCATTAAGAACCTGCACTTGAGCGTATGTCCGCCACAGGGGCATGTGCGCGTTGCAGTACCCCTACACGTTACGAATGACAACGTGCGTCTCGCCGTCATTTCTCGGCTCAAATGGATTAAACAGCAGCAGTTCAGCTTTAAAACCCAAACCCGTCAATCCGCCCGCGAAATGGTCACAGGCGAAAGCCATTATGTTTTTGGTAAACGCTATCGCTTAGAAGTGATCGAGCGTCGAGGCCGTCACGAAGTTGTTATCAAAAACAGCAGCACCCTTCAGCTATTCGTAAACCCTGGAACCTCTGCATTACATCGAGCCTTAGTTCTTAACCAATGGTATCGACAGCAGCTTAAAACCAGAATTCCCGCTCTTCTCAGTCGATGGGAACCCATCATTGGCAAGCAATCATTAGACTGGGGCATCAAAAAAATGAAAACCAAGTGGGGAAGCTGCAACATTGCCCAAAGTCGAATCTGGTTGAATTTAGAACTTGCCAAAAAGCCTGTGGATTGCCTTGAGTACGTTTTGGTACATGAACTAGTTCATTTGCTAGAGCGAAACCACGGAGAGCAGTTCAAGGCGTACATGAATCAATTTTTGCCAAAATGGCAGCAATACCGCGACACCCTTAGAAATGAACCCTTAAAAGACGAAAACTGGGTAAATTAGCCTTATTTTTCTAAAAATTGCTTAGGTTGGAGAAACCCACGAAACAATCGGAGCAGAAGATGCCGCACCAGTGCCATCCTGCTTAGGTGCTGCCAAAGTCTGACCCGTCTGTAAGCTATTCAGCTCTTCTACAAAGTCTGTAATGCCCTGGAACTGTCGATAAACCGATGCAAAGCGCACATAAGCAACTTCATTCAACTGCTTCAGCGACTGTAAAACAGCTTCGCCCACTTCTGTACTGGTCACTTCGCGCACGGCCCGCTGCTGAAGTTCTGCCTCAATATCGTCTACTAATGCCTCTAGCCGAACGGGAGTCAGTCCGGTTTTGCCGCAGGCCGTCATCACCCCCCGCAAAAGCTTAGATCGATCAAAAGACTCGCGCTGTCCATCTCGCTTAATGACGGTAATCGGAACAAATTCTATGCGCTCATAGGTTGTAAAGCGGCGGCTGCAATCTAAACATTCACGACGACGGCGAATACTGTGCCCAGACTCGGCAGAGCGAGACTCTAAAACACGGCTGTCTGTGTGCTGACAAAAGGGACACTGCATCATTCATCCGCCAGAGAAAAAAGCCCAAGGGAGCAACCTGGTGATGTTAGCAACATGCAAATGTAGTTTCTCCCCCTTGTTTAAGGGTACCGCAATGCCACTTAAAACTAACGCGATCGCAGACGGGCTGGAGCTATTGTGGCTTTTGCAATTCAGAAACTGTAGGACGGTAGCTAACGTAAAGCACCAGCAGCCCAAATAAAACCGTCCCCACTAAATATTTCAAAGATGAAGGGACGACCGGAGAGGGTGAGAAAAACCCTTCAATAATGCCTGCGATAAACAGCATAGGTACCACACCAAACATTAGCTGAATAGCCTTGCCTCCAAGCTGCTTTAGCCGATCTCTACGTCGGTATTGCCCAGGAAATACGATCGCCCTTGCCAATAGTAGTCCCGCCCCACCGGAAATAAAAATAGCAGGTAGCTCCAGCGCACCATGGGGAAACACAAACGCCCAGAAGGGATAGGCGAGGTGATATTTGCCGACAAGGGTGGCGATCGCCCCAATACTCAGCCCATTATTCCAAAGAATAAACGTCGTCCAAGTCCCTGCCAACATGCCGCCTGCAAAGGCAGAAATCGTGACGCTAATGTTGTTGCGCATAATGGCAGAAGAGGCCATTGGCTCCACCCCGACAATAGAACCCATCCACAGTTCGCCTTTATCTTGCACTAAGGTCAAAATATGATCGGGAATGACAATGGACAAAAACGATGGGTCGCGCCAGCCATACCACCAGCCAATCAGCGCTCCTAGCAAAAAAATGACGGTAGAAACAGCAATGTAGGGAAATGTCTCGCGCACCACAGCCGGAAACCCTCGCAGATAAAACTCCAGCACATCTCGCCAATTTTGACGGCGACCGCCCTGATAAATTTGGGTGTAGCTGCGCATGGTGAGGTTAGTCAACTGCTCAATCACCACAGCCCCTACCTCATGCGTCCGAGCGCGAGAAAGGTCAGAACTCACTTTGCGGTAAAGACTGCTTAGCTCCTGCACCTCAGGGGCAGACAGCCGCTTCATGCCCTGCTTCTCAGTGCGATTGAGCAGTGCGATCAGCCTTTGCCAAGCGGGTTCTTGACGACTTAACCATTGTTTGACATCCATCTCGCTCAAGTTCCTTAAGGCACATACAAATCAGGCGTTGACGGTTAGGATATTGAGCAGCAAACGCTCTTTGCATTATCGTCTATCAAGATTACCCCACGTCAGCGGCTGAATGACGGAGGGTTCTATAATAGTGAACTGTTTGGTCATCGCTCTGGCGTTGGTATTGAGCTGCTGCCTAAAATTTTATATCCGACCGATTGGAGTCTCCCATGCTGCGCCTGGAACATGTTAGTAAGATTTATCCCACTGGGGAAGTTCTCAAAGATATTAATTGGGAAGTCAAAACAGGCGATCGCATTGGCTTGGTGGGGGTCAACGGCGCGGGTAAATCAACGCAGCTCAAAATTATTGCGGGCGAAATGGAGCCGACCACAGGGCAAGTCGTTCGCCCTAACAGCCTTAAGATTGCTTACCTAACCCAAGAGTTTGAGGTAGACCCTACCCGCACGGTGCGCGAAGAGTTTTGGACGGTGTTCCATGAGGCTAATGCGATTAACCATGCGCTTTCAGAAGTGCATCTCAAAATGGAGACGGCTGACCCCAAGGCGCTAGACATTCTAATCGACAAGATGGATAAGCTTCAGCGCAAGTTTGAAGCGCTTGATGGCTACGGGTTAGATTCCCAAATCGAAAAGATTTTGCCAGAGATGGGCTTTACCCAAGAGGATGGCGATCGCCTGGTCAGCGCCTTCAGCGGGGGCTGGCAAATGCGCATGAGCTTGGGCAAAATTTTGCTGCAAACCCCAGACCTGCTGCTGTTGGATGAACCGACCAACCATTTAGATCTTGAAACCATTGAGTGGCTAGAAAACTATTTAAGGGGCTTAACCACGCCAATGGTCGTGGTGTCCCATGACCGTGCCTTTCTTGATCGACTCTGCAACCAGATTGTCGAAACAGAACGGGGGGTTTCTAGCACTTATCTCGGCAACTATTCTGCCTATCTTTTGCAAAAGGCCGAAATGCAGGCCGCTCAGCTCAGTACCTATGAGCGTCAGCAAAAAGAAATTGAAAAGCAGCAGACCTTTGTAGATCGGTTCCGCGCCAGCGCCACCCGCAGCACCCAAGCGAAAAGCCGCGAAAAACAGCTTGATAAAATTGAGCGCATTGAAGCGCCCACGGGCAGCGTCCGTACCCTACGGTTTCGATTCCCCGATGCGCCCCGCAGTGGACGAGAGACGGTAGTGATTCAAAACCTTGTCAAAAGCTACGGCGACAAGATTTTGTTTTTAGATGCCAACTTGCTCATCGAACGGGGCGATCGCATTGCCATCCTTGGTCCCAATGGCGCGGGTAAATCGACGCTGCTGCACATGATGATTGGCAGCGAAAAGCCCGATGAAGGCAGCGTCACCCTAGGCGAACACAACGTTATTATGGGCTACTTTGAGCAAAACCAAGCTGAAGCCCTTGACCTCAATAAAACCGTTGTAGAAACAATTCACGATGAAGTGCCTAAGTGGAGCAATGAAGAGGTTCGGACATTATTAGGCCGCTTTTTGTTTAGTGGCGATACCGCGTTCAAACGGGTTGAGGCACTGAGCGGCGGCGAGAAAGCGCGGCTGGCCTTGGCTAAAATGCTGCTGCGCCCAGTCAACCTGCTGATTTTGGATGAGCCGACCAATCACCTCGATATTCCTGCCAAAGAGATGCTAGAAGAGGCTTTACAAAACTATGAGGGCAGCGCCATTATTGTGTCCCACGACCGCTTTTTCTTAGAGCAGGTGGCTAACAAAATTGTAGAAGTGCGGGATGGTGAACTGCGGCTCTATCGGGGCGACTACCACTATTATCTCGACAAGATTGAAGAAGAAAAAGAACAGGCAAAGCTAGGGAAGTTAGCAGCAGACAAGTCAGCAAAGGATGCTGAGAAACGGTCTAAGCAATTAGAAAAAGAGTCTGCGAAAAAGCAAAAGAAAAAAGCGAAGGCTTAGGGATGCTCCCAAGATAAAGTATTTCGTAAGGCATTCGATAGTCAAGGGATTTTCTAGAACGTGTGGTTGATTTGATCAATCACATGTTCTAATGCCTCTGGCTTCGCCGACGAAAAACTAGACTATCGTTTTAACTGAACTCCTTTTACCTTGACTGTAATGCCCGTTTCCACATCTACCACCTTACAAAACCCCATTTGCCATCAAACAGCATCAGGGCTAACCATCATTGCCGAACAGATGCCCATTGAGGCCGTCAACTTTAGCCTTTGGGTGCCCATTGGGTCTGCCGTAGAAACCGATGACATTAACGGCATGGCTCATTTTTTAGAGCATATGGTGTTCAAGGGCACTCAAACTTTAGCTCCTGGAGCCTTTGAGCGTCAGGTAGAGCAGTGTGGCGGCATGACCAACGCGATGACCAGCCAAGACTACACCTGTTTTTATATCACCACAGCACCTCAAGACTTTGCGGCGATCGCCCCGCTTCAGCTCGACCTCGTACTCAACGCCGCCATCCCCGATGCCGAATTTGACCGAGAGCGTCAGGTTGTTTTAGAAGAAATCCGTCGCAGTGCGGATAACATTCGGCGCTGTGTGTTTGCACAGGCAATGGAATTTGCCTTTGACCGCCTCCCCTACCGCCGTCCGGTGTTAGGCCCGGCTGAGGTGATTGAAAACCTGAAAGCCGAGCAGATGCGGCAGTTCCACCAAGCTGGGTATGCACCCTCTAACTTAACGGCGGTAGTGGTGGGCAACTTACCCGTTGAAGATATGATTGCCACCCTAGAGCAGCAGCTTGAGGCTTACAAACCCGCTGCTGTCCAAGGAGCTTTAGATCAGCCGTTGCCGCCAGAGTCTTGCTTTACCCAAACTCAGCATCACGAGATTCAAGACGAGCGCCTGACTGAAGCAAGGCTAATGTTGATGTGGCGTGTCCCTGGGGTTCAGGCGCATGAGCAGACCTATGCACTAGACGTTTTGGCGCGGATTTTGGGGTCTGGCAGAACCTCGCGGCTGGTAAAAGATCTGCGAGAAACCAGAGGGCTTGTGACCCATATTGGCGTGAGCAACATGACCCACGTTGCTCAAGGACTGTTTTGGGTTTCCGCTCACCTGCCTGTCGAGAATATCGCAGTTGTTAAGGCCGCAATTTTAGATCATATCCAGCAGATCCATGAAGTGTACGTCACCGCCGCAGAGCTAACCCAAGTGCAGCGACAGACCGTCAATTCGTTTGTATTTGAAAACGAAACGCCTTCTAGCCGTGCAGGTCTTTATGGCTACGCCCATGCAATTATGGGAGATCTCGCCACAGGTCTAAGCTATACCCAGTACATCCAGGCGGTCAGCCAAACTGCAATTCAAGAGGCCGCTCAAACCTTTCTGCCCGTGGATGCATACCGTTCTCTGGTGATGCATCCCTGAATACTTACGGGAGCCACATCGGCTGAATGCCAGAAATAGAGAGACTGGTAGGTTTAAGAGCGGTGGAGATCCCTGACTGATTTAAGGGCAACGTCCATAGAGTGCTTTTGGAGATCGCCTGCCCCCCTTCGTCTTTTAATATTCTGCGGGTTGATGGTTCTGTCACCTCCACCGCATCAAATAAAAGCTGAGCGCCATCGGGGGCAAGGCTCATGTGTCCGCTGGTTTTATTGGGCAACTGTACCAAGTCTTTTCGATTGAGTCTAGAAAGGTCGATGGCGCTAATGTTCAGGCTTGAGGTGTTTTCTTTTCCACGCCCCAACTGGGTATAAAGGCAGTAGACCTTTTGGTTCATCGGATCAAACTGCGCTTTGAGGATGTAGCCATTGGTTTTAATCAGCTCTTTCTGGATGCCTTGATTAGTGACCAGAAAGAGCGATCGCGTCCCGTCACGGTTAAATTTCATCATTGTGGCAGCAGATGCATCCCGTGAAAAGCCGATGGTCATACCCAGTTGAGGGAGATACTCAATGGTGCTGAAGTTGGGTTCTGAACGAATGGGCACAATGGAGATGCCCTGATTTTGGGCGATCGCCACAGCAGAGCCATCTGGCGTCACCAAAAATTCTCCTTCCGCCGTTTGAGCAAGAGATTTCAGCATTCCGTCACTTTCTAGCACCCACAGCCCTACGGGTTCTCGCTTACTGCGGCTATAGCGCTGTAACACAATGGTGCTGCCATTTGTGGAGAGGTCGAATTTCAAAATTTGGGCTTCTGCATTATCCAGCAGCAGTTTAGTTTGACCTGCGGGTTCAGCGCCCAGCCCCGTTGAGACGGCGTACAGTTTTTGCTCGAAGGCTCCTAATGGTTCGGTTTTGCGCTCCACAACGCCGATTAGGATGCGATCGCCTTCTGGATATGGCTTAAAGCTCGTCACTACCCAGTCTTTTGGGGTTAGCACCATTGTTTGCTGACGGGTCAGATTTCGCAGCACCAGACGACCGTCTTCCGCACCGCCCACGCCCAAATAGACAAAAGCGCGATCGCGACTGCGAAAGCTGCTTGCAAAAGGCTGCATTGCGCGCTGAGCTGCACCCGTGGGTAGTACCGCAATATCTGTTGCGCCCTGTACCTGTAGCTCAAAGGTCTTTCCATAGGGGACAGGCTGACTGAGGGTATAGACAAACCGCCGTCCTGAGGCACTAAATTTGCCTGGTAGGGGTGGCGTAATCTTTAAGTTTGCCGCAACGCTATCCCAGTTCATAGGGCGGTTAAAGGTCAAAATAAAAGCGACATCCTCTGCGCCAACGGCACGATTTTGCCAGCTAAAGTCGCGGATTTTTGGAGCGGTCTTGTCACCCGTGTACAAAAGCAGCCCAAGGGGTATGCTCAGTATCAGAATAATGGCGGCTGCCGCTTTGTCTAACCGCTGCGTAAACCGTTTGACCACCGCGCTAATCAATCTCTATAAGTCTTGCTCACTTTACACTCTAGAGCAGATTCAGGCCGCTGTAATTTTCCAAGTCCATCCATGAGTCAAAAATCTGTGAAGCCAATTCAGCTCCGGTCAACATTCAGTTTTGTGAGGGCAAACTCTTGGTACGCAGCGATCGCCTTAGCCGTCTTAACCTGCGCCCTACTGCTGTGGAGCAACCCCATCATGGGGCAGGTCACAGGTCGCAGCAAACCGCCACAGCAACGGGTGGCATGGGCATACCCCACCAATTATGGCGAACGCCTGAGCCAAGATATTGATGGCACACCCCTGCGTAACCCGTTTATTGTGGTTATTCACGAAACCGTTGGCTCAGCCAGCAGCGCGGTCAACTACTTTCAAACGCCCAACTATAGCACTCAAGGCGATCAGGTCAGCTACCATGCTCTGATTACGTTAGACGGCACCATTATCTATACCGTGCCGTTTCAGTATCGTGCCTTTGGGGCGGGTAACTCGGTCTTTATGGGCAGTAATGGTCCTGAAGCCGTACAAAGCAGCCCTAGGGTACCGTCTTCGGTTAATAATTTTGCGTATCATTTTTCGTTAGAAACGCCCGTTGATGGTCGTCATAATGGCAGTAGCCACAGCGGATATACGGCAAACCAGTATCAGTCTCTCGCATGGATTGTGCGCTACACGAAGGTGCCTGATGCCAGAATTACCTACCATAAAACTGTTGATCGCTCAGGCACCCGCAGAGATCCCCGCAGCTTTGATCAAAACTATTTCTTTCAGGCGCTTCATTCGCAGCAGGTGACTCATCAACCCAGCCTAGAGGCTCCCCTTTTGGCAGCCCTCCCGTAGGGGCGCAAGGCCTTGCGCCCCTACAACGCGGTATCTGATCTGCTGCTGCTGTTACTCCTCTTCAAAGGCGCTGTCGTTTTCCTCGTAGGGGACGGTATAGTTCTCAGACCACTCAGCACCTTCGCCCTGAATGTCTTCGTCGGAGGCTTCTGAACCACCGCCAACCACCGCCAAGTCAATTTGCTGACGGTAGTAGTCTACGCTCTTAATCTCAACATCCACCCGATCTCCTAAACGATACTGCTGCCGATTTTTGCGACCGATCAGCGTCTGCTGCCGCGCACGGTATTCGTACCAGTCGTCTTTGAGGGAACTGACGTGGACTAGCCCTTCTACCAGCAATGTCTCTAAGCGCACAAAGAACCCGTAGGACTGAATGCCCGTAATCACACCCTGGTAGATTTCGCCCGTGCGCTGCTGCATTTGCTTAGTCTTTTTAAGACCCAAGAAATCCTGCTCAGCTTGACGGATAAGCTGCATTTGCTCATTCAGGGGCGCAACCACTTCCGCGAGGGCGCTCTCAATCTCGCGCTGCTGCTCTGGGGGCAAAACGTTCCAGCTAATTTGACCGTGGCAGGCACTGTGGCGAAGGTTCACCTGTTCTTTAGAACGGGCACTTTTGCGATCGCGTCCATGAGCCAAAGCCGTACTCAAAATCCGCAGGTTTAGCAAATCGGCGTAGCGGTTGAGGGGCGACACAAACTGACCGTAATCTCGCACGTAAGCCAACCCAAAGTGTGGTCCAGACTGGAGGCTGTAATCTACGGGTTCTAACGTTTCAGCCAATAGCTCAAACAAAATAGGTGCTGTATCGAGGGGCAAGATTTTTTCAGCAAACCGCTGGAAATCTTGGGGCAGAACGGTATTTTCTTGGGCGAGAGCCATCGGCAGATCCGAATTTTCGAGCAGCTTCATAAAATCTTGAAGCTTATGCGCCTCAGGCGATGCCTGCACCTGAAACAGCACCGGAACCCCCAATGCCTGAAGGTGGGTCGTCAGTAAGTAGTTGGCTAAAATTAGAGCCTCTGCCACCGCCTGCCGTCCTGTAGGGGGGAGCGTATCGGCAATCACGCCAAAGCGACCGTCATCGCCAAACATGCGAGGGTGAACCTCTGGCATCATAACTAGCTCAAAGTCGCCACGCTCATGGCGCTGTTTGAGGAGCTGCTGGGCGACACCCTGAAACTGATCGACCCAGTCATACAGGTCTTTAAGGTCTTCAATATCAGAGCTGGGGGTGACATTTCGCTGGGCGATCGCCTGAAGCTGTTCGTAGCTAATTTGGCGATTCACCTGCACCACGCTGGGCTGCACCTCAAAGGCCATCACCTCGCCCGTTACGCTCAGCGTAATCATAATCGAAATAGTTAGACGCTCTTGGTCTGCCACTAAAGCTCCCACACGCTCCGCTACCGTCGCAGGGAAAATCGGCACTAGGGTATCAGCTAAGCCAATGGTGGTGCCCCGTCGCCGCGCCTCTTGATCTAGGGGCGAACCTGCACTCACAAACCCTTGAATATCGGCAATATGAACCCCCAAGCGCCAAGAGCCATCTTTGTTTTGCTCAAGGGACAGCGCATGGTCAAGACTCGCCAGCCCAATACTGGCATCGCCCACGGCAAGCGTAAAGACTTTTTGGTAAGCTGCCCGACTTTTAAGATCGGCCTTGCGGAGCTTTGCGGGCAACTCTTGAGCCGCCGCTTCAACGGGTTCAGCAAAATGGCGTGGCAGATCGTACTTGCAAAAGACTAGCTCTGTATCAGCCGCAGACTGAGCATCGCTGCCCAACACCTGATTGATTCGGCCTAAGGGCAACTGCGCCCCCAAGGGGTACCGCAACACCTCTACATGCACCAGATGGTCTACCGCTTCATCAAGCGCAGGATCATCCCCTTGCTGGAGTAGCTCAATTTCAAACAGCAGCCGATCGTCAAGGGGTACCGCGCGGTAGCTGCCTGTGTCTGTGCGCCGCACATGGGCAATCACCGAAGGGTTGGATCGCTCTAAAATTAGCCGCACTTCTCCCTCTGGGCTGCGGCGACGACGACCTTCCTTTGTGACCTTTACAAGAACGCGATCGCCATTCCAAGCCGAATGGAGCTGACTCTCGCGGATGTAAATATCTTCCGTCTCTTCGCCTTCTTGAATCGCAAAGCAAAACCCTTTGCTAGAGCAGCGCAGCTTGCCCTCAATCACGCCTTCTTCAGTGACCCGACGATACTTACCGCGCTCCTTTGCCAAAATGCCAATTTTTTCTAGGGCATTCAGGGCAATCTCTAGCTGTTTCAGCCCTTCTGGCTTATCACAATCCAGCTTTTTCTCTAGCGCTTTCGGCGCAACTAACTTATCTTCCGCAAAGCTAGAGAGGAGGGCGCTAATTGAAAATTCCATGTATCGTTGATCCTTAAAAATGTCCTACAAGGGCAATAGGCCATCTCTTTCCCAGGCAGCGTTGGGGGAGATCAAAACCTAGTGCGCGGTTGCGGCTAACTTCTGACAGAATTTCTCATACAAAATGAGAAGAAACGAGAGTTCTGTCAAAGACCGCCACGGAGTCGAGGATTGTTGGAGCAATCTGAATCTAAGGCCGCAACCCGTGAGCAACGGATACGGCAAAGTTTTTTTCAATTGACAAGCCAGTTACCAGAGCAGCGGCTGTCAGCGAAGGAATGGGAACCAGAGCGACCTTAACTAGGCAAATCCCGTCATACAAGGAGTTTTACGACGTTAGGATCTCTCTTTTAACCTTAGAATCCAGACTGCGAGGCGCTTCACAACCCTCACGACCCAATATCCCTATAGTTCCCTACCAAGGCTCAACTGTCAAACATGCTTGAGCCAAGCCTCCATCACAAGTATTGAGGATCACACAACAGATCACGACCTAGTGGGACAAATTTTGCACAAGCGGCATCTAATTTGAACCAAAAATTTTGTTGGATTTGGCGCTGTTCTTCTACCGTTTTCCAGTGACGATATAGGAGGTTCGCTTGCCAATATTGGTTGCATGATCTGCCATCCGCTCTAGGGCACGAATGGTTAAAGTCATCAGCAGCAGAGGTTCTACAGAACCTTTAAAATTGGTTTGATTGGCAAGGGCTTCATAGACGTGGTCATAGCAAGCATCCACTTCATCGTCTTTAAGCTTCATCCGCTCACCCGATTGGGCGTCTAAGTCGGTCACGGCGCTTAAGCTCATGGCTAACATGGCGCGACAAATATTAGACATGGTTTCGACTTCACTCAGGCAGGGCAGAGGCGGATAGGGGAGAAGTTTAAGCGCCACCTCACCCAGTTCTTCTGCGTAGTCTCCAATGCGCTCTAGGTCACGCACAAGCTGCACCATAGTACCAATAAGCCTTAAGTCATTTGCAACGGGGGACTGAAGGGCTAAGAGCTTAATTCCATTCGCCTCGATTTGATGGTAGTACAGGTCAACTTGATGATCGTGCTGCTTTAGCTCATCTACAGCAGACAAGTCTCGATGAAAAAGCGCCTGATGCGCGAGCCAGCAGGAATGCTCGACCAGTGCGCCCATGCGTAGCACATCGTCCTGCATTTCTTGGAGCTGCCGCTCAAACTGGCTGCGGATTGATTTAGTCACTGCTGGATACATGTAGGAGTAAAGAGTTTTTTATTTTTTGAAAAAGAAAAAGACTGAACATTAAAAAATTGGACTTATTATTGAAGTTTCGCCGAATTTACCCAAGATGTTAGGGAAAATTTTATAGAGTATGCGATCAGATTGTGGGGAGTTATCACCACAATCCGATCTATAACAATATGCCGAAATTTTTAATCAAGCTGTACGCAATACTACTTAATACGATATTTTCTCGTTTAGGATAACAATTTTTGGCCTGTCCGTATCAATTTGTGGCTTGTGTGGGTTAATGACAGATGAGCTTATCTTGAGCATTGCTTCACCCACTCCTTCACGCTGCCGCCAACCATGACACTCACTTCAAACCCTTCAGAATCAAACGTGCTGACGATTTTAGGGGGAGGCGTGTGGGGGTTAGCGATCGCCTCGTTAGGTCGATTAAAAGCCCATCGCGTTAAGGTTTGGTCTCGTCGGGGCGATCTTTCTCTAGAGGAGGCTATTGACGAAGCCCCAGTGATTGTGATGGCGATCGCCATGAAAGGCGTGCAGGATGTCGCCACACGTCTCAAGGCGGTCGGGGTAGCACCTGAAACAATTCTGGTCAGCGCAACCAAAGGGCTAGACCCCACCACTTGGCAGACCCCTTCTCAAATCTGGCACGCAACCTTTCCAGAAAACCCGATGGTGGTGCTATCTGGCCCTAACCTCTCTAAAGAAATTGATCAGGGGCTACCCACGGCAACCGTAGTGGCGAGTGAAGATATCGCAGCAGCGGCTACGGTTCAAAATCTATTTGCCTCAGAAAGCTTTCGAGTCTATACCAATACAGATCGACTGGGCACAGAGCTAGGCGGAACGCTCAAAAACGTGGTGGCGATCGCCGTGGGGGTCTGCGATGGCCTTGCCCTGGGGCAAAATGCGCGAGCCGCACTCATCACGCGATCGCTTCCAGAAATCATCCAGGTTGGCACTCTTTTAGGCGGTCGAGTCGAAACGTTTTATGGCTTATCGGGGTTAGGAGACCTACTCGCCACCTGCACTAGCCCCCTCAGCCGCAACTATCAGGTGGGCTATCAGTTGGCACAAGGTAAAACTCTAAACGAAGTTTTAGCGCAGCTTCAGGGCACGGCGGAAGGCATTAATACAGCCCATGTGCTGATCCAGCTTGCAGAGCAGCGGCAAATTTCGGTGCCCATTGCGCAGCAGGTGCATCGCCTGCTGAATGGACAAATCACGCCCCAAGAAGCGGTAGAAGCGCTGATGGAGCGCAGTCTAAAGCCAGAAGTGTCTCGCTCCTGACGCTAAGGACATGGATTGAATAACCTTCAACATTGACCCTCACCCCCAGCCCCTCTCCCGCAGGAGAGGGGAGTAAGAATTTTATCCCCCTTCTCCTGCGGGAGAGGGGGTTAGGGGATGAGGGAGTGCAAAGCGCATCGCGGCTAAGCAATTCTTTAGGTTATTTAATTCACGACCCGAAAAGCAGGTTAAGGAAACGTTGTGATTGAGGAAGCACGCAATCCACTTCTATCAACTTTGCTGACGGTTTAATGACGTCGCAGAACTCGATCTTTATACTAAAGAAGTGAAGCAGCAAAGCTTCCCTGGCAGATTAAACAGCCAAAGACCCATCAAAATACCAAGAGGATATGTGCTGTTGATCGTTCTATCTGTCTCGTTCTCGCAGAGTAGCGTTCAGCGACCTGACAATCTTCCCCTACTAAGCACATCAATGGGAGTGTCTTCAGGCACCTTAGAAATGCTCTGAAACCTCCATTTAGCTGATAAAGATCGAGGGGAAAAGAATGAGTCGGTTTGGCTGGACGCTATTCTCGTCAAAATTTTCATTCCAGTTTGCAAAACAGCCCCACATTAGCCCTAAATAGAGGTCTTGGCCTTTGTTTAGGGCTTTGAACTTTAAAGACTGACCACCAATCTAAATTCCTCTGACCATTCCGAGACCGTTTTTGCCCATAATGAGTTCGGGAAAACGATAACGGGAGGGAAAAGTGGCAAGAACACCGAGTGAATTTGTGGTGCATGTTCTGATGGAAGGGGGACACCGCGAGGAAGTGCGCTTCGCGACGATTCAGGAGTTTCAGCACTGGTACAGCAACGAACTGGTGCCACGAACTGACTCCAAAGAGTTTATTAATTTGCCGATGAAGACCGTGCAGGGGGAATACATGGTGATTCGACCCTCTAGCATTTTGGCCTTGCGGGTGGAACCTGTCTTTACCTCCAGCGTCGAACACTATTAGTATCTATCTGGCTGTTACATTGCACTGCGGTCAGCAACAGTCAGACAGATTGCGTTTAAGGTGAGGCGTTGAATGGTACAGCGGATTTCTGGCATTGCTTTGGCAATAGGCTTACTGGCTCAGGCGGCGATGGTGATGCCGATACTGGCAGCGCCCTTGCGCCCCCTTAGTTCAGCTCAGATTCCGCCACAGCTTGGGCTGGATTCTCAGATTTGGCAAAGTCCCTCGGGAGGAGTGGGCGATCGCCAAAGTCTGCTTAAGTCGATCAACTATAGCCTCCGCTACCTCAATACTGCCGCTGCTCAATCGGCGTACCGTAGCTATTCGGTTCCAGGCATCACCCCTGCTCGCGTTCGCGCAAGTCTGCTGCGATTTCGCACTTTAGTTCAAACCTCAAAATCACCCGAAGCCCTCTCTAACGCGGTAAAGAGAGACTTTGAGGTGTATCAGTCTATTGGTAAAGATGGCAAGGGAACTGTAGATTTTACGGGCTATTATGAGGCCACCTACCAGGCCAGCGCCGTACAGACCGCAGCGTATCGCTATCCGCTGTATCAGGTACCTGCCGATTTTTCAAACTGGTCACAGCCCCACCCCACGCGGCTTCAGCTAGAAGGTGCCGATGGGCTACAGGGTAACCAAGGTAGGCTACGAGGGCAAGCATTGGTTTGGCTGCGCGATCGCCTAGAGGCATACCTTGTGCAGGTGCAGGGTTCCGCAAGGCTGACGCTCACCAATGGCAAAATAATGACCATAGGCGTGGCTGGCAAAACAAACTACCCCTACGTCAGCCTGGGCAAAGAACTAATTAAAGCAGGAAAAATACGTTCAGAAGATTTGACCCTACCGGTCTTAATGCAGTATTTCCAAGCGCGTCCAACCGAGCTAAATGAGTACATTCCACGGAACAACCGGTTTGTGTTTTTCACCCCAACCTACGGCGCACCCGCAACGGGTAGCCTAGGTGTGCCCGTTACAGCAGAACGCTCCATTGCCACAGACAAAGCCTTAATGCCGCCAGGCGCTTTAGCCATCATTCAGACGCGATTACCCTATTACGATGCTCAGAAAAATCTGAAGTATCGAGAGGTGAGCCACTTTACCCTAGACCAAGATACAGGCGGTGCCATTAAAAGCCCAGGCCGCGTCGATATTTTCATGGGAACAGGTGCCCCAGCGAAAAATAAAGCAGGGCTTGTCAATACGCCAGGACAACTTTACTACCTAATGCTAAAGCGCTAAACGAACCTTACGGCAGTCATTAATGAGAAGCTGAACGCTGAGGCACGGTACGAAACTGAACCTTCGCGGCTTTCTCTAAGGTTTGGAACTGGTCGTACAGCTTCTGCGCCGCAAATTTTTCTTCGTCACAAGGATCTTCGTCAATGATTTCTTGACGGATCCATCCCTGAACTTTTACCTGAAGGGACTTCAGCCACGAGGATGACTCAGGTTGGTTTGCATGAAAGGTTTGGTTTGAAAGCATGGCTAATCTTTGGGGGTGAGGGGAACATCAGCAGGCCGTTACAGCTTAGAGTGGGCAACGTAAAATCTGTGACAGCAAGCAGGGGATATATCTATTGACAATACCGAGACGAACAAATGATTACACTCGGCCTTGTGATGTATTCAGAAACACACTTCGTATATTTCTATAGTGAACGCTTTTCTAGAGCGTTCACTCTTAATTTCATGAAGATGAACATTGCTTCACATATCTTCATTATATACGGGCTTTCTCTAAGGTTACGAAAAGCGTTGTTTTCTGCCTATATCAGGCGATCGCCCATCTGAGTCTCAAAGATCATTAACTGGCTGAGATCGACTTTAATGATGAGTTAGTCGCCAAGAGTAGGGAAAAAAGCTATTTGCCGTAGCAAACTCAGCTTTTTTGACCTCGCGTGTAGTCAATAAACTGTCGTGCGGTACGTCCAGACCGCACGTTATGGCGCACAGCCCACTGCAACGCCTGATGGGTCAGCTCTTTTTCAGGCAGGCTAATCTGATAGCGCTGGGCGAGATGGCGCACAATTTTGAGGTAGGTATCCTGATCAGCTGGCTCAAAGGTGAGGGTAAGGCCAAAGCGATCGCTCAGCGACAGCTTTTCTTGCACCGTATCCCAGGCGTGGACTTCATCAGCACTGCTGGGGCGGGGACGGTCTTCAAAAAATTCTCGAATCAGGTGGCGGCGGTTGGAGGTAGCGTAAACAGCAACATTAGTGGGACGGGCGGTGAGGTTGCCTTCTAACACCACTTTGAGGGCTTTATAGCTGTCTTCTTCGTCCTCAAAAGACAGATCATCAATAAAAATAATGAACTTGAGCACAGAGGAGCGGATCTGCTCAATCACATCCGGCAGGTGCATCATATCGGCTTTGTTTAGCTCAATGAGCCGGAGGCCGCGATCGCCATACTCGTTCATCAATCCTTTAATGAGCGCAGATTTGCCAGAGCCTCGGCTGCCGTAGAGCAAAACGTTGAGGGCGGTGTAGCCTGCTAATAGGGCTTCGGTATTTTGCTTAAGAGCAGCTTGCTGCCAGTCGTAGCCCACTAGGTCTGTAAGCTGAATCTGCTCTGGGCTGTCGATACCCTCTAGTTTGTCTTTGCGCCAGCGCAGGGCGGTTGTGGCGGCAAAGATGCCAATCCCATTTTGGCGATAGTGATGGGCAAGGGCAGGCAGGGCTTCAGCCCAGGTGGGGACGTTATGAAAGACGGGCGATCGCCTTTCTGCATTGGGTTCAAGTGCCTGAATTGTAGGTAGTTCAGGGAGTGCCAGCGCTGCAAGGGCAGACTGAATGAGGACAGGGGCTGCGATCGCCCAGCCCTGAAGCAAGTTGAGATCGTAACGGGCGGCTTGCGTTAAACCTTGGGGCAATTCTGAGAGGGGTTGAAGCTGCGCTTGCCGAGCAAAGGGGTTATCTGCGCTTAGAATTTTTTGCTCAATCCAGGTTTGCCAGCTAAGGGAAGTCTTGGCAACAGCATAAAACCAATGACTATAAGCCTGTAAAACTTCTGCTTCATAGACTTCTGATTGTGTTAAAAGTGCCAGAAGCCTGAGATAAGCTTGGCTAATTTCGTCGTCTAATACATCTCGGTAAACCAAAAGCGCGGCAGATTGCGTAGAGAGCCGCTGAAGTTCTGTAACTGCCGCTTCGGTGTTAGACAAGCTGCTTACCTTGAGTGAATGAACGGTTTTCGCTTTTCCTAGGATAAGCTTTCCTGCTTCTCTACGCTTGACCTATCGTGTACGCAAAAGCCTAAAAAAATCCCCTCCTCGGAGGGGTGCCCAAAGGGCGGGGTGGGTTAGTCATGGTGCAACGGACTAACCCAACTGCTTCTGTTTGTATATGAGATACTACCGACGCTGAATAGAATACAGTCCACGAACCGGAGGGTTTGGTACAAACGGCGAAGCCGAGGCAATGAGTACAGGCTCTCGTCCTACCGCCACTGAAAATTCAATACTGCCCTGCTGGAACACAACTGTAGGCTCAGCACGATTGCTAGTATCAATATTCTTGACAATCAGCCGCCCACCAGAGAGAGAGTCGCCAATACCGACGGTTCGACTGGTGGGTTCATCTGGCGCTTGCACAATGGCGCGAGGCTGCCCACCCACTACAACTACACCCGTTACTTTTACATTGGCAGGCTCAGGG
>JBGSVR010000103.1:0-6721 GCA_041752855.1 Thermosynechococcaceae cyanobacterium | reverse complement strand
AAGCGTTCGTAAAGAAGGGCTTGCTTGTCTGCTTCTGAGAATTCGATGGATAGCATGGGGCAACCTCACTATCAATAGGGCAATCTCAGTACATTACATCCAGTTCTCGGTAAGCTCAAGCTATGAACGTGCAAAGTATATCCATAGTAAGACTAGAGAAAAGCTAGATATTTCGGTTTTTTACTATGAAAAGCAGAAGGCAGGTGTAGGGCTTAATTTTCTGTCTGAAGTAGAACAAGTTCTTGGCAGAATTCAGCAAAACCCAAGTCTGGGAGCGATATACAAAACTTCTGGATTACGTCGCTATGTCGTTCAGCGTTTCCCCTTTCTGATTTTCTATGCAGAATTTGGTGAGTTCATTTGGATTGTGTCGATCGCTCATGCCAAGCGTAAACCAACTTACTGGAGCTTGCGGCAAGTAGAGTAAAATCGCTGCATCTCAATCTAAAAGATTGAATCGAGCTGAATCCTCAGTTTAAATTACGAAGGGAAGAATATTCCCAGATTGAGCCGATGCTGTTGAGATGCGATCAACCTCAGCAGCATTGGCTCCTGTAAATTATCGAGACAATCAGCTTAATTTGCCTCTCATCCAAACGGTCTATCCTTTTGGTTTAACAGTAGGCTGTTGCGCCGTAAGACGAGCCGCTTGAAGCGCCTTCGCAAGTTGAGTCATCGTCGTTTGAAGCTCAGCAGTCGGGTCAACCGCAACCATCCCCTCAGGCGTGGACTGTAGCGCCTCAAAGTGAAGGTGAGGGCCAGTCGAGTTACCCGTACTGCCAACCAAGCCAATGACTGTACCTTGCTGCACCCACTGTCCAGGTTTTACAAAAACTTCAGATAAGTGCGCATACCGAGTCTCTTGCTTACCTTGATTGTGGTCTAGCAAAATCGAGAGACCATAGCCGCCCAAAAATTCTGCCACACTCACCTTGCCAGAATAGGCCGCTAGTACCGGAGTGCCCATTGGCGCACCCAGGTCAGTACCAGAGTGGAAACGCCACTCGCCCGTAATGGGGTGAACTCGCCAGCCAAAAATGGAGGTAATATCCACCGGATTGACCAGCGGAAAAATCATGCGCTCCCCACCATTAAGAATCCACTTAAGAGGGTTTGCACCCGTCAGTGGCTTAATGGCTAAGTTTTGGGGCGGCACGGCAGTATAGTTCAAAGCGCCTTGAATCGTCTGAGCGCTAACCCCTGACGAGTTCTCAGCACCTGAAGGCGTAGCCCAGCGATTACTTGCCCAAGCGGGAGCCTGCTCACCTGCTTCAGACGGTGAAGTATAGATTGACTGAACGGGGGGTGCCGCACACAAACTATCAGCGACAGATTGGCTCGCTGATAGTGTTGCTTGGCAACCAGACGAACGCTCATTAACGACAACTTGATCAGGAGGAGCATAGGGTTCCGTTGCGCCCACGCTGTAGTCTTTTGTATCAATGTAGGGTTCAGACGCTTGGGGCGCTGGGGCTGGGGCGATCGCAGCGGGAGCCTGAAACGCTGGCTCAATCGGCTTTGCCTCAATCGGTGCCGCTGAATACGGTTCCGGTGCGGCGATAGGTTCTGGTGCCACGGCTGCGGGTTCTGGCACTACGGGAGCAGCGGAAGGTTCTGGTGCTGCATTTGAGGCGGTAGAAGACGGTTCAGAAATAACCAGTTCGGATGCTGTAGACCGCGTAAAGGCTCCTAGCCCTATCAGGCTGCTCAGGCTCACCCATACGCTCAGCATCAGCAGAGATTGAATGCGGCGCGACTTAGGGTAAGTCTGAACGGTAGGGTTTTGTTGCTTCATCTGGCAAATCCTCTCGGGCTTCGAGTAATGATAGTTAGTACGATTGAGTAACAAATTAAGGCAATCGTTTTGAACTAAGCTTTTTCTATTATGGGGAGCGATGCGAAACTTTGCTGAGGTTGATGCAAAATTGTCAGGTTTACACTGGGTCGCTTGATGTACAGAAGACACCCTCCGTATTGTTTCTGTTCTCCATCATAGAGATTTTTTAAATTTCTTAGGTTAAGACACGTTTGATGAGCGCATCCCCTTTAACTCACTGCTGTAGACTAATTGCCAGTTCTAGCCGATTCGCGGCGATCGCCATCTGCCTCGCGCTTCTCGCCAGCGGCTGCCAAAAATCCTCCCCCTCTGCGGTCGCGTCCTCCGCGCCAGTGCAGTCACCCCTTCCTGCGCTTCTCCCGCTCATTGCAAGCAATTTTGCGCCCCTGTTTAGCAATCTTAAGCCTGCCATCAGCTCGTTTGTGGTGTCTGCTGCCAACACCCCATTGCCAAAAACTCAGGGGGTCTGGATTCAAAGCGATCAGGCATTACTAGGAGACTATCAAGGGAACGTGCCACTATCGGCGGCATCTTTAACAAAAGCCGCTACATCCTTGGCGGCACTGCAAACCCTTGGAGCAGGCTATCGCTACCAGACCAAAGTGGGGGTTACGGGTGTGGTGCAAGAAGGTGTCCTCAAAGGGGATTTAGTGATTCAAGGGGGGCAAAATCCGTTTTTTGTTTGGGAAGATGCGATCGCCCTAGGCAACCTCCTCACTCAAAAGGGCATCCAGCAAATTGACGGCAATCTTGTGATCCAAGGGCCGTTTTATATGAACTTTGAAACGCAGGCAGCAGTGGCAGGCGCAGCGCTACGCCAGGGGTTAGATTCAGCCGAGTGGACTCCAGAAGCGCTTCAGCAGTACCAAACTTTACCCGCAGCCACGCTCAAGCCTCAGGTCGCAATCAAAGGAGAAATTGTCTCCGCTCAGGTTCTCCCAGCCAACACGCAATGGATTGCTCAACATCAGTCCCTACCGCTAGCGAGTTTACTTAAAAAGATGAACCGCTACAGCAATAACCCGATGGCCGATATGATTGCCAACAGCGTAGGGGGCGCGGATGCGGTGGCAAAAAGGGCGATCGCCGCTACGGGTGTTAGCCCTATAGAAGTCCAGCTCATCAATGGCTCTGGGCTAGCCGTCGAAAATCGAATGTCGCCCCGTGCCGTCTGCGGCATTTTTAGGGCAATTGAGCGGCTCGTACAGCCTCAGGGTATGACCATCGCCGATATTTTTACAGTCATCGGTCAGGATGAAAGCGTTTTAGAGGGGCGATCGCTGCCCAAGGAGTCCGTACTCAAATCAGGCACCTTAGACACAGTAAGCGCCCTAGCAGGAGCATTACCCACCCAACAAGGCGTAGTGTGGTTTGCCCTCATGAATAATGATGGCGATGTAGAAGCCTTTCGGAAACGACAAGAAGCGTTTTTAGGATCTCTAACACAGACGCTCGGCACCGCAGCAACCTTGCCAGCACTGAAATCTACCATTCCAGAACCATCGGCGGACATTTCAACAAAACTTTGGGTGCGGCTGTAGGGTTTGCGGGAGGACAAACTTAAGTCGGCACCCCTCTAAGGATTATGAATTAAATAAGTTCGAAGGTAGGGGCAGGTTTTGCCAAAGCTGTATGGAATGCTACCAGAGCGTTTAAGCAAAACCTGCCCTTCCAAAGTTTTGGGTGTTATTTAATCCACGACCCTAAACAAACAATATGCCTACCCCTTACAGCAAATGAACATAAGATAAATTTTGAGCGCTAAAGTGCGCAGTCCAAGCCAGATTCAGCTTCTCTAGGCAGCGAACTAACCAGTCTACAGATCCACGGGTTTGTAATTCATAGTGCTGAAATAGAAGAGAGAGCCGCCGCTCTAAATAAGGCTTCACCTTGTTGCAGAGCAGCACCACCTTCAGCAGTAGCCCTACGGTCAACGTAGACCCTAAATTATTTAATAGATCCATAAATACGGAGTGATTCGGTCGCTGCTTACTCTCAATCACCATAAAGTTGAGCACCTGATTGCAGGTGCGCACCAACAGAAAATCATTGACCGCAGCGGCATCACTCTCGGGGTGAAGGCCACTGAGATACCCGCGAAACTGATCGTTAAATCGGCACTGCCCAAACTTTGACGGAATACTGCTCGCAATATAGTCCGTCAAAGCCACCTTAAACTTTCCATAGGTTTGAGGCTGCTCTCCCGGCATCCAAAACTGCTGCGCCATATCCTTATAGGTTCCGCGCGAGTCTACTTTAGCAATATAGTGCTTTAGGCTTGAACACATATCTTGATGGGTTAACAACGTCGGGTTCTTTGAAGGTTGTGTTGATATGATTTGCTGCTGCTTTTCTTTTTGAATCATTGAATACGTCAGATAGCTGGATAAATCCTGCTGAAACTGCTGACTTGCATTGCGTTGGGTAACAACAATCAGCTTCTGGTAGTCTTCGCCATCATCTTGATTGGTCAGACAGTGCGAATAAAGATACGGATAGCGGTGTAACAGGGTAGACAAAGGGCGCTGTTTATCGACATCGTTATTAGGGTTCAGCAGATCAGCTAACTGCCGAATACGCTGAAAGTAGGGGCTGCGCACATACTCATGCACTGAAAACCGTAGGCGTCCGGTGGGGCTGGGCTGTCCGCCAATCACCGATGCCCCACGGCATTGATGGAGCAGTTCAACCAACTCAACGATGGCTCCTCGATGGAGCATATTCATCTGCCAGCGGTTGATCAAAATAAAGCAGCAGCGGTTAAAAAACGGCTGAAAACTATGCTTTAGGTTTCCCCCTCGCACGAGTTCATGCAGGGCCATCCGAATGCTGGGTTCAGAGTACATTCCACCCTGAATAAACAAAATTTGAAACCGCTGAAGTACCTGTTCTGGAGGCTCAGTACGGACGCAATGAAGCAAATGATCATAGACGGTCTGCTCCAGCACTTCAACAGATCGAGGGATATGAGTGTCTAAGACGTTCACGGCAATTTCCACCGTTATTAAAAAAGGGGTTATGACGAACCAAGGGTTAGCCGTCAGACAAAACTTTACGTCAAGTGTCCCTAAAGATATTTCACTTGGGTAGAGTCTCAGTCGTAACACTGACCTAAACTAGGGTGCCCTTCTGGTTCTCCATTTCTAACATTCACTTCAAATTTATTTTTTGGTTACTCTACTGCTGCGCCTCTAACAGTTTCACAGTAAGGGTTAGAGATGTCTTATTTGTTTTGAGAATCTGCGTCTTTGCTTGCTTTACTCGTTCATGTTTTTGTAGGTTGCCACCGCAGAGGGTGAAAGCTGATTGAGATACTTAAAGATCCAATACTTAAAAACCGTGTCTAACATCACAGGAAATGTCGCAATGAACATATTAATTACGCTTTGATTTGGCGGTATCCCAAAATGTTCAAAGGTGCTTTCCATAATGACTTCCCATCCGTGGGGAGAGTGAAATCCAACAAAGACGTCTGTGAACAAAATAATAATGAAGGCTTTTGCGCTATCGCTAAGGCCGTAAATTACTTCATCAATCCAGACTTTCAGTGTGGCAATATCCTGCCGTCCGGTCAGAATAAGTAGTGAGAAGACGATAAGTGAGATGAAATCTGCAAAGATGTTTTTAACTGGCTCTTTTAGCTCTTTCTGTAAGTCTTTCTTGACCTCGGTAGCTTTTTCTCTAAGGGCTAACTCCATCTCCTCAGCAGAGCGCGTTGTCGCAGTAAAAAGGTTCTGAAACTTTAGCTTTTCCTCAAAAGACACCATCTCTGTGACAAACCTTTCTTCCACCCTAGGGTTCACCCAAGCTTCAACCTGAACCGCACCTTTGAGACGGTCTACGATAGGCCCCACTAGCACTGCTTTAGAAATCTGCTGGGTGAGCAGCGGTAAAATAATGAGCAGCAGCAAAAATCGAGTAGCAGAACGGGTGCGAGCGCGTGCCGTCCGAAAGTCTTGAACCATCTCTTCTTCGGTCTGAGGATTGGGATCAATCTCTCTACGGAAGCGATCGACGGTCTTAAAAATGGAGCGCGGAATAAATCGCCCTCCTGTTGCCTTGCTGCCTTCCTGACGGACACTTTCAGCAACATTGCCAGACCGAGAGAAAGACGCTTGAGCCGACTGTAGCGATGGTGATAAGGGCTGACCATTTGCTGCAAGGTTTGCCCCAGGTAAGTCTGTAATGCTGGATGGCATAGCGGCGGACTGAGGAGGAAGTCGCCAAGGTTCGTACCGCGTCAAAACGGAATCAATGAACTGAAGTTTCCCTAGTATTTCTTGAGACAAATCAACGGTTGAGGCGCTAACCGCAATGTACTGATCGTTTGAGAGGGTGTACTCAGTCGTGAATGAATTGCTGTCTCCTGCGGCTGACACTTTCCGCTGACGGTTGGGGTCTTGAGATGCTCTTTGACTATTGCCGCTGCTGCCTGATGATGATGACGGCGGCAGATCGGGTTCAACCACTGGGCTACAAAACCGATATTCGGTGAGCCGCATCCGGATAGTTTTGAGATGCCGACTGATTTGAGTTTGAAGATAGGCCGAAACCGCGCCTTCTCCTTGAGCATATAGGTCAATGGTGGTTCCGCTAGAGTATTGATCTTCTAGACGTTTAATCGCTTGAGCTGCTTCATAAGCCTCGTTTAGCGCCCGTTCAGCGCCCGTTCAGGCGTTTTACGGTACCACTGTTCTGCGGCAGTTAAAGATTGTTTCAGTCGAGACCACACAGAACGATTCATTAGAGATTGAAATGACACGTTAAATTGAGTATGCCGTATCCTATCAAATCTGAATTTGTTCAGAATGTATCCTCTATGTTTTTCTGGGTGACGGGTTCTGTCGGGTCTGGTAAAACAGCGTCGCTGATTGCTCAGCTTGA
>JBGSVR010000102.1:0-4966 GCA_041752855.1 Thermosynechococcaceae cyanobacterium | reverse complement strand
AGATCCGCTGCCACAAAGACCGGATTGGCGAGATGATCCGCAATGACTAAAACCTCAGAAGGCCCCGCCAAAGAATCAATCCCGACGGTTCCGTAAACCAGCTTTTTGGCTAGGGTGACATAGATGTTTCCAGGGCCTGTGATCACGTCTACTTTGGGAATGGTTTCTGTGCCGTAGGCCAAGGCGGCGATCGCCTGGGCACCTCCCACCCGATAAATCTCCTGAATGCCCGCTTCTTGAGCTGCCACCAAAACGGCTGCGTTAATCTGCTTATCAGGGCCAGGGGGCGTCACCATCACGGCACGGGGCACCCCCGCGACTGCCGCCGGAACCGCATTCATTAACACTGTACTGGGGTAGCAGGCGCGTCCGCCTGGGACATAGAGTCCTGCCCGATCTACAGGGGTGTAGCGCTTCCCTAAAACAACCTGATCATCCCCAAACTGCACCCAGCTTTTAGGCTTGCGCTGCCGATGGAATGCCTCAATTTGGCGGTGGGCTAATTGAATCGCATCCAGCAATTCTTTTGAAACTTGCTGGTACGCCGCATCCAGTTCAGCGCCGCTCACCCGTAAACCGCTTGCCTCTAACGTGACCTGATCAAATTCAGCGGTGTAGTGCAGAAGCGCGCGATCACCCTGACGCTTCACGCTCTGCAAAATTTCGCGAACCGTCGCCTCTTTGTGCAGAACCTGGTCATCATGGATGCGATCGCAAATCCGCTGGAGTTCAGATTTTGCCTCAGAGAGCTGTGTGATCGTTCTCAGCATGGGTTTGAGCAGCCAGTGGTAGGTCTTAAATGAGAAAGACTAAACTTAAGTATAGCGATGGATTTGGGTACTAGGGCAAACCCGCCTTTCCACATTTAGCTTAACGCGATTTTAGAAAGGCAGTGTTTGGCAAAGAAGTGGTGCTATGATAATTTATTGGGTGTTTTTATATTTTTGCCGAATAACTGTGGCTAACATTAAATCTGCGATCAAACGCATTCAAGTCTCGGAACGTAACCGTCTCCGCAATAAGTCCTATAAGACCGCTATCAAAACGCTGACGAAGAAGTATTTTGATGCCGTTCGTCAGTATGCTGCCGAGCCAACGCCAGAACAGATGGCTTTAGTCGAAGAGCGCATGTCCTCCGCCTACAGCAAAATAGACAAAGCAGTAAAGCGGGGCGTTATTCATACTAATAACGGCGCTCGTAAAAAAGCACGAATCTCCCGTGTTCTCAAAAACTCAACGCAAGAAGTGGCTGCTGCCTAGTGTAGATTTGGTTTGCACTTTGGGCTGCTCCTAGGGTCATCAGTCAGATTTAGGCATTGACAAGTTTCTGAAACTCGAAATAGCAGAATGAATCTCATTGATACCCATGTTCACCTTAACTTCGAGGCTTTCGAGCCTGATTTTGAGGCAGTTGCCCAGCGTTGGCGAGAAGCAGGCGTCGTTCGGTTAGTGCATTCCTGTGTTGAACCCAGCGAGTTTGAGAAGATTCAGGCTTTAGCGCATCGCTACCCAGAGCTATTTTTTGCTGTGGGTCTGCATCCGTTAGACGTAGAACAATGGTCAGAATCTTTGGGGGAGCGAATTCAAGTCTTAGCTGCTTCAGACCCTAAGGTAGTTGCCATCGGGGAAACGGGGTTGGATTTCTACAGGGCAGATAATGCAACAGAGCAGTTTGAAGCCTTTGAGACTCAGCTCCTGATCGCTCAGCGGCTCAACCTTCCGGTCATTATTCACTGTCGTGATGCGGCGCTGGCAATGGCTGAATTCCTGCGGAAATTCTGGCAGCAGCATGGCTCTGTTAGAGGGGTAATGCACTGCTGGGGGGGGACACCTGAAGAAACGCAGTGGTTTCTTGACCTAGGTTTTTTTATCAGCTTTAGCGGAACGGTCACATTCAAAAATGCGACTCAAATTCATGAATCTGCTAAGATTGTGCCTGAAAATCGACTGCTGGTCGAGACAGACTGCCCTTTTCTAGCCCCAGTTCCAAAACGAGGAGAGCGCCGAAACGAACCCGCTTATGTTTACCACGTAGCCCAGCGAATTGCCGAATTGCGGAACTCCCCACTCGGAGAGATTGCCGCCCAAACGACTCAAAATGCCTGTCAGTTGTTCAATCTACCTTGCCTGACTGAGCAGCCTGTCTTGGCACAAGTTTAGTCAGTTACGTTAGACTAAATCACCGACCCAGCAGATAAAACGAAGGCTCCTTAAAGGTCATACCCTTAAGAGTCGCATAACCCCAGACGAATCTTCGTAGCCCAGACCCACCGATTTAAAGACCCGCTACGGCGTATTATGCTTGAATTGACTTTTCCTTTGCGTAGGATTATGATATACAATCTATTTGCGCTGGGCGTGACCTCTAGAGGAGACGCATGACTAATCAGATCTACACCCAACCCGCTTTTGCTCTACCAGACTTGGTCGAAATTCAGCGGGCTAGCTTTCGATGGTTCCTCGAAGAAGGTCTAATTGAAGAGCTAGATAGCTTTTCGCCAATTACAGACTACACAGGTAAGATTGAGCTTCACTTCCTTGCTAAAGATTATAAGCTGAAGCGGCCTAAGTACGACGTCGATGAAGCAAAACGACGGGATAGTACCTACGCCGTTCAAATGTATGTTCCAACTCGTCTCATTAATAAAGAGACGGGCGAAATCAAGGAGCAAGA
This sequence comes from Thermosynechococcaceae cyanobacterium, assembly GCA_041752855.1. Taxonomy (GTDB): domain Bacteria; phylum Cyanobacteriota; class Cyanobacteriia; order Thermosynechococcales; family Thermosynechococcaceae; genus JAAURS01. Next base: position 2,292 of record JBGSVR010000102.1, on the reverse strand, counting down.
AGTTTTTATTGGCGATCTGCCCCTCATGACGGATCGAGGGACGTTTATTATCAATGGCGCTGAGCGCGTGATTGTAAATCAGATCGTTCGGAGTCCTGGCGTCTACTATAAGTCTGAAACCGACAAAAACGGGCGGCGAACCTACAATGCCAGCCTGATTCCAAACCGTGGGGCATGGCTTAAGTTTGAAACCGACAAAAACGATCTCGTTTGGGTACGAATCGACAAAACCCGCAAGCTTTCGGCGCAGGTATTGCTGAAGGCGTTAGGTCTAACGGATGGCGAAATTTTTGATCGGCTCCGTCACCCTGAATACTACCAAAAGACGATTGAGAAAGAAGGTCAATTTGGTGAGGAAGAAGCGCTACTAGAGCTGTACCGCAAGCTGCGACCCGGTGAGCCTCCGACGGTTTCTGGTGGTCAACAGCTTTTAGACTCTCGTTTCTTTGATCCCAAACGCTATGACTTGGGTCGAGTTGGTCGCTATAAGCTCAATAAGAAGCTGCGGCTTAGCACGGCTGAAAATACGCGGGTGCTGACGCCAGACGATATTTTGGCTGCGATCGACTATCTGATTAATCTAGAGTTTGACATCGGTAATGTTGACGACATTGACCACTTAGGGAATCGTCGCGTCCGGTCAGTGGGCGAACTGCTCCAAAACCAGGTGCGCGTGGGTCTTAATCGACTAGAGCGCATTATCAAAGAGCGAATGACCGTTTCTGATGTGGAGTCTTTGACCCCAGCATCTTTGGTTAACCCTAAGCCCTTGGTTGCGGCAATCAAAGAGTTCTTTGGATCCAGTCAGCTGTCTCAGTTTATGGATCAAACCAACCCGCTAGCGGAGTTGACCCACAAGAGACGGCTGAGCGCCCTGGGACCAGGGGGGCTGACGCGAGAGCGTGCTGGTTTTGCGGTGCGAGATATTCACCCTAGCCACTACGGTCGCATTTGCCCCATTGAAACGCCAGAAGGCCCTAACGCGGGTCTGATTGGTTCTTTGGCGACCCATGCGCGAGTTAATTCCTACGGTTTTATTGAAACGCCGTCTTACCGTGTCGAAAATGGACGAGTTCTGAAGGAATTTGCTCCCCTCTACATGACTGCCGACCAAGAGGATGACAAGCGGGTTGCGCCAGGCGACATCCCGATGGACGAACACGGCTACATTCTTGGGGATGTGGTGCCCGTTCGCTACCGTCAAGATTTCACCACGACATCTCCTACTGAGGTGGATTTTGTGGCGGTGTCTCCCGTGCAAATCATCTCGGTTGCAACTTCATTGATCCCATTTTTGGAACATGATGATGCTAACCGCGCCCTCATGGGTTCTAACATGCAGCGGCAGGCCGTGCCCTTGCTGCGTCCTGAGCGTCCGCTGGTGGGCACGGGGCTAGAAGGTCAGGCAGCGCGTGACTCTGGGATGGTGATTATTAGCCGCACCGATGGGGAAGTGACCTATGTTGCTGCTGATAAAATCCGCGTGCGGGATGATGACGGAAACGAAATCACCTATCCCGTTCAGAAATATCAGCGTTCTAACCAAGACACCTGCCTGAACCAGCGGCCGATCGTGTTTGTGGGCGATCGCGTTTTATCCGGTCAAATCATTGCGGATGGTTCGGCAACCGAAGGCGGCGAACTGGCGCTGGGTCAAAATATCTTAGCAGTCTACATGCCTTGGGAAGGCTACAACTACGAAGATGCCATCCTGATTAGTGAGCGGCTGGTAAAAGACGAGGTTTATACTTCGATTCACATTGAGAAGTATGAAATTGAAGCGCGTCAAACCAAACTAGGTCCCGAAGAAATTACGCGAGAAATCCCCAACGTTGGGGAAGACGCACTGCGTCAGCTCGATGAAAACGGCGTGATTCGAGCTGGGGCTTGGGTTTCGTCCGGTGACATCTTGGTGGGCAAGGTAACGCCTAAAGGTGAATCCGATCAGCCCCCTGAAGAAAAGCTGCTGCGGGCTATTTTTGGCGAAAAAGCCAGAGATGTGCGCGACAATTCTCTACGGGTGCCTAACGGCGAAAAAGGTCGCGTCGTAGACGTGCGAATCTTTACCCGTGAACAGGGTGATGAGCTTCCGCCTGGAGCCAACATGGTGGTGCGGGTGTACGTTGCCCAAAAGCGCAAAATCCAAGTGGGCGACAAAATGGCGGGTCGCCACGGCAATAAGGGCATTATTTCCAGAATCTTGCCCATTGAGGACATGCCCTACCTCGAAGATGGCACACCTGTTGATATTGTCTTAAACCCGTTGGGCGTTCCGTCTCGGATGAACGTAGG
>JBGSVR010000101.1:0-5883 GCA_041752855.1 Thermosynechococcaceae cyanobacterium | reverse complement strand
CACTACGTCTGCTTTGTGGGCAACTGCCGCCTGCTTAAGACGCTTCAGATTTTTATCTGTACAGGCATTTTTGCAAGAAACTTCACTACTCACCAAAGATTGCTGCTCTAGCGCACTTTGGAGGGTAGGGCGCACGGCATCCAGCGATCGCACCCCCCCTACAATCAGTGGTCGAGTGCCCAGACGGGCAATGATTGACCCCGCCTGCTGCAAAAGCTGAGCGCCACGAAAAACTTGGGCAGGGGCGATCGCAAAGACAATCGGAGAAGCGGCGGGATGGGTCAAAGTAGGGTATGACATAACCCTATCGTAAACGCTTCAGTCACCCCCGATCAAGAGAATTTGGACGAATTGCGATCGCTATTGCCTTAGCCGCCGCTACTTTCCCCCGCCATCAAACCAGATTTACACAGAAGCTGCTGCAAACGCTTTCGCAGACTTAGGCTTCACAAAAACGGTTCGCCCAACCTCAACCTCCAGTCCGTCAAACTTCTCGCGGCTGAAATGTGCCGTGACGATTTGCTGATCCGCCAGCAGTAATTCCACCTGAATTTCCCAGCCTAGATGGATAATGCGATTCACCTTTGCTGAAACGGTTGACCCGTTGGGTGAGGTTTGGATATCAATGTCGTGGGGACGGATATACAGCTCAGCATCGTTAATATGGGTGCCGTTTTCAAACAGCTTGGTATTGCCAGACAGCACGTTGACGGGGCCAATAAAGCTCATAACAAAAGGGCTGGCAGGGTTGTCATAAACCTCGGCGGGGGAACCCACCTGCTCAATGCGTCCATGATTCATAATCACAATTTCGTCCGCCACTTCCATTGCTTCTTCTTGGTCGTGGGTAACAAAGACGCTGGTGACGTGGAATTCATCGTGCAAGCGGCGCAGCCACGCCCGCAGCTCTTTACGCACTTTGGCATCTAGGGCACCAAAGGGTTCATCTAATAACAGCACATCGGGCTTAACCGCCAAAGACCGCGCCAGGGCAACCCGCTGCCGTTGACCACCAGAGAGCTGAGACGGGTAGCGATCGCCCAACCCCTGAAGCTGCACCAACGCCAATAATTCTTCGACCCGCGCCTTAATTTCTGCACGGGGTGCCTTGCGAATTTCGAGGCCAAACCCAATGTTTTGGCGGATGGTGAGATGCTTAAACAGCGCATAGTGTTGAAATACAAAGCCAATGTTGCGGCGGCGCACATCTAGGTTAGTGGCGTGTTGACCGTTGATATAAATCCGGCCTGTATCTGCCGTCTCTAACCCTGCAATTACCCGCAGCAGGGTAGACTTACCTGAACCCGAAGGCCCTAGCAATGCAATCAGCCCCCCGTCTTTCACCTCTAGATTAATGTTGTCTAAAGCATGGAAATCACCGAAGTGCTTTGAGACATTTTCAACCAGAATACTCATGAGATTTTCCTTTAAGCGTGAACGAATAGCCCAAATGCTGCGGATCTAGTGCCCGCCTTTACGCTGGGTGCGGCGCTCCAAAATTTCTTTTAAGACCAAAGTAACAACCGCTAACAAAGCCAAAATTGTGGCGGCACCAAAGGCGGCTTCGGTCTGGTAGTTTTTATAGGCTTCCTCTACAAAAATCGGCATCGTCTGGGTTTTACCCGCAATGTTGCCGGAAACCACCGCCACTGCGCCAAATTCACCCATCGCTCTGGCATTGGTCAGCAGTACGCCATACAGCAGCCCCCACCGGATATTGGGGAGCGTTACGCGCCAGAAAATTTGCCAATCCTTTGCGCCTAGGGTTCTTGCCGCCTCTTCTTCCGCTGGCCCTGTCTCTTCTAATACGGGCATTACCTCTCGAGCCACAAAGGGCAGGGTCACAACCACGGTGGCTAACACAATCCCTGGCGTATTGAAAATAAATTTGATACCTAAGGTATTGAATGCTGGCCCCAGCCAACCATTTGTGCCATAGAGCAGCACCAACATCAAACCCACCACCACCGGAGAAATCGCAAAGGGTAGGTCAAGAATGCTGATGAGCAGCGATCGCCCCCAAAACTGATTCCGTGCCAGCACCCAAGCGGCACACAGCCCAAAAACGGTATTCAGCGGAACGGAGATGGCTGTGGCAATGAGCGTTAAGCGCACGGCCGACAAGAAATCAGGGGAGGCGATCGCCTTCAAAAACTCCCCAAACCCCTTATGAAACGCCTCGTAAAATACGGCAACGGCAGGGATAAACAGCAGCAGCGCCAAATACAATACCGCAACCCCAATCAGTAAGGGTGGCCCTATTAAATCAGCGCGGATTCCACTAGAAACATTACTTTGCGGCATATCGTCGTCCCCACTGCTGTAGCGCATTAATTACAAACAGCATCACCAGCGAAATCAGCAGCAAAACCGTGCCAATCACCGTTGCGCCAGCGTAGTCGTAGGCTTCGAGGCGCTGAAAGATTAAAACGGGCGCAATGAGATCCTTAAACGGAATGGCAGACGACACCAGAATCACCGAGCCATATTCCCCTACCGCCCGTGAAAACCCCAAGGCCACTCCCGTCAAAATGGGTGGAATGAGCGGCGGCAAAATCACCTTCAAAAACGTTTGCCGATCCGTTGCGCCCAACGCCCAGGCCGCTTCTTCTGCTTCTTTTTCCATTTCCTGCAAAACGGGCTGAAGCGTCCGCACAATGAAAGGCAGCGAGATAAAAATCATGGCAACCAAAACGCCGAGTCGGGTAAAGGCAATTTTGATGCCAAAGGGTGCAAAGAGCTGTCCAATCCAACCCTTGTCGCTATAGACCGTTGCTAGCACTAGACCCGCCACTGCGGTTGGTAAAGCAAAGGGCAAGTCTACAGCCGCATCCATGAGCTTGCGCCCTGGAAACTCGTAGCGCACTAGCACCCACGCCACTAATGTCCCCATGAGGCCGTTAATTAACCCTGCGGCTAAGGAGGTGACAAAAGTAACGTCATAGGCAGACAGCGCAACGGGCGAAGTGGCAATGCGCCAAAACTCAGCAGGCCCCACGCTAATCGACTTGGTGAGCAGTGCCGAGATAGGCAACAGCAGCATAATGACCAGGTAGGCGATCGTCACCACCCACGGGATAGAAACCCTTTTATAAAAAGGGACTGATTTTTGAAATTTTGGGATTTGCGCCCCAGAGATAGGGACTTCCAGCGTACTAGCCAATGGTGGAAACTCCTCGATTCAAAGCGAGATTGAATGAATAAGGTTGGGTTTCGGCTTCGCTCACCCAACTTAGACTTTTCGTAATTTTCAGGTTTTCAGCTCATTGAGGATTATTCTTTTTTCAATAAATCAGCCCTGCGCCAATACCGGGTTGAGGGTTGAGCGAAGTCGAAACCCGTTATTAGCATCAAAACCACTTCACCACTCAGCGAAAAGACCAGCTCTTTTGAGTTGCAGCGTCATCGGTCAAAACCTCAATACGGAGCTGAGTCAGATACGCCAACGCAGATTCAATTCGGGCAGGAATGCCGTGTAGCTCTAAATCAAACCAACCCGACTCACGAGAATTGGTGGCTAAGAGCGCACTTAAAATATTGACGTCTAGGCCATAGCGAGTAGTCAGAGTTGAAATAACAGGCTCTCGCGCATACCGTGGCGGAATTTGAATTTGAATCCGCTGGCGAATGCGGTGCGTAAAGTCTTCTGAAACAGAACGGGGGGAACTGAGTCTACGCTCTGCTGAGCTGCTGCTGCTGGAAATTGGGTCAGAATTAAAACTCATTGGTGTGCCCTCTAAAAAGTAGGATTTAAGACTTAGAAACCTTGGTCTGAAGCTGGTCAAAAATTGCACCATCCTTAAAAAATTTCTCGTCAATCTTGCTCCAGCCCCCAAAGTCCTTCACGGTGATCAGCTTCTTCACCTTGGGGAACTGCGCCTCAACTTCTTTGAGAACCGATGCATCCACGGGTCGGAAGCCAACCTTGGCATACTCGCGCTGGGCTTCAGGGGTATAGAGAAACTGCACAAATGCCTCAGCCACCTTACGGGTGCCGTGCTTGTCTATGTTTTTATCTACAACCGCGACAGGTGCATCAATTGAAATATTGATATCGGTAGGGACGTTAAAGGGCTGAGTGTCTCCCTTAAGCTTGGCAAGCAGCACTTCGTTTTCGTAGTTGATCAGCACATCCCCTTGACTCTGTTTATAAAACACGTCGCTCGATTCACGGGCATCTTTGGGCAAAACAGGCGTATTTTTCAGGACGCTTTCGGCAAAGGTTAGCGCCTTGGCTTCATCGCCTCCGGTCTGAGCCACCGAACCCCACAGGGCTAAGAAATTCCACTTTGCGCCACCAGAGGTTTTGGGGTTAGCGGTAATGACCTTCAGCTTGCCCTCTCCCAGCTCAGACCATTTTTCAACCTTAGGCTTACCAGGGCGCGTCACCAACGCCGCAACGGAGTAGGTCACAATCGCGTCGTTGGGCGCTTCTTTTTCCCATCCTGGCTCAATTAAGCCTGCCTTCTCAATCTTTTTGACATCTCCCGCTAGGGCAAGCTGCACAATGTCTGCCTCTAGCCCATCAATCACGGCGCGGGTCTGGGAACCAGAGCCGCCATAGCTTTGCTCAAACGTCACATCTTGCCCCGTCTTGGCTTTCCACTGCGCCACAAACTTCGGAATGATTTTCTCGTAAGCCTGCTTGGTGACGGCATAGGACACCAAGGTCAGCTTGGCGCTGCTGGCACTTGCCGCCCCTGATGCACTAGGAGAAGTAGTGCTAGTGTTTTCAGCGCTGCTACTAACACCGCCGCCGTTACACCCAGACAGCAATGCTCCCATCAGGCCACAGACCGCCATCACGTTCCGTACCCCAGAACCATGCGGCTTAAATAGGGAAACTGCTTCTGAGCGATTCATAAAGGCATTCCTCTGACAAGAAAATAAATGAGTAGCCTGCACTACATAACAGGCACCAAACAATCTTACATAGGTTTTGATTGAATTTCAATTCATTTAAGAGTTATTTTGAAATTTCTTCCTTTTGTTTCTAAGGGTCTTTAAATTCCATGTCAAAATTGGGGCATGAGTGAGATTCTGAAACTTCCTTGGTTTAAGGGGTTCTGCCGTTTTGAACTCTAATGGTGCTGGGTGCATTAAGCCCGATCGCCGCTGCCTCTATGAACTTTTTAGTGTCAAATTGTGATGACTAGCACTGCTAAAGCGCCCAAAGCAGGCGTTGTCAAACCGTCTGCTGAGCCGTCAGTCGAACAGATTGTCCTGCAAAACTATCTATTTCAGGGGTTAAGTACGGCAGAGTTAGCTAAAATTTTGGACTGTGCAGCCTTGAGTTCAGAGAAGCTGTACTCTAACCGCCCTGTCTATACGGCCTATCGACCAGGTGTTTCCCTTGAGTTTCTTTACTTAGTGGTGTCAGGGGGACCTGTGGTGGTGCGAAGCAGTCCCCTCGATCGCATTATTGCCATTCACTACCCTGGCGGCTGTTTTGGGTTTGGCAGTTTGCCCTTTGGGTTTGGCAACATTAGCCTGGGATTTCCTAGTTTGGTGGAGGCCTATAAGACAACGGATGTGCTGAAGGTGCCCGTTGAGGCTGTGCGACAGCTTTATGAGACTCAGGAAAGCTTTCGCGATCGCTACAATCTATTATTCGAGCTGCATGAAAAGTTTCAGTATCATCTGCTCAACTGCGGAGCCTATCCACCGCAGGCCGTTGCGACGCTCTTTCGGGGCTTAATTTACCAAGAGCGAGATTTAGGCAACCAGCCCGATCAGTCTGGTGTTTATACCTTTGATTTGCCGATCGACATTATTGCCCGTACCAGCCAGCTTAACCACCGCACGGTGGAGCAGGTCTTAAAGGGCATGGAGCAAAATCAGCTCATTGAAACAGCTCGATCAAGCGATCTTTCTGGAGATACC
>JBGSVR010000100.1:0-7478 GCA_041752855.1 Thermosynechococcaceae cyanobacterium | reverse complement strand
CTCTTCAATGCTAAAGGGCTTGAGTACATAGTCGTCCGCGCCAGCATCTAAACCTGCCACGCGATCGCTCACCTCATCTTTCGCCGTCAGCAAAATAATGGGCATTTTATTGCCCGTCGATCGCAGGCGACGGCATAGCTCTAGCCCTGAGAGTCCTGGCAGCATCCAGTCCAAAATGGCTAAATCTGGCGCTGATTCTCGTGCTAGGGTCAACCCCGTAATGCCGTCATGCGCCACGCTAATGCGATATCCTTCTGCACTTAGCTCTAGTTCAATAAATCGAGCTAGAGGCACCTCATCTTCAACTAAAAGGATGTGCATCATCGTCATTGCGCTGCTGCCTAAGAATCAAAATATACTCAGCCAAACCTAAACGTACCACCAAGCCCAGGCAATTAAAACCGCCTGGAGCGGAAGCCTTGCCCAATAGAGCGCGGGGATATGCGGAATACCCTGGAGCTGAATTTGATTGACTGCCATATTGATATTAGCTGGGAACACGGCGATAAACAGCGCAATCAAACCCCAAGCGGCGGCAGAGCTAACGGGCGGAATAAGTAGACCCACGCCCCCTAAAATTTCAAAGAAGCCGCTGATGTACACAAGCGCCAAATGATAGGGCAGATAGTTCGGCACAATTTTGACAAAGGGTTTAGGTTTAACAAAGTGCAGTACCCCAGCGCTAATGATAAATGCGGCTAATGTAAAACGCAGTATCTCTCTTAAAATTTCCATCAATAAAACCTAAAACCATCTGTAGCGCAGCATAGTTGAAGCTCCGCTATTTTGCTCTCTTTCTTGGGTGATAGATTCTGGCGATACGCAATCCGCAGCATTCATCTCTGAGCAGCGCTACTTTTTGGCAGCGGGGGCAGGACAGGTTTTATATTGCGGTGAGGCTTTATCAAAATTGCACTGGTAGACATGGCTCTTCTGCCAGCTCAGCGGAATTTCGAGGAGCGATCGCGCCCCTGTAAAGCCCTGTGCCACAAACAGCACAAGCGCCACGCAGTTAAGAACAATATGCACCGTCCGCCAACGATTGGAGCGGTCTTGATAAATTTCTCGCAAAATTGCCAGGGCAAAAATCATGAGTAGAGAGGCTGCAATGCCGTGGTAGTAGTGCGACCAATACCAGTACGCATCATTACGATAGACCCCATCCTGCGCTCCTAGAATGACCAGCCCCATGCCCGTCAGGGTTGCAAAAACGCCGCGCCACAGTCGGGCTTTGGCTTTATAAAGCAAGATCAATGCCGCAATGGTGGCGACAAAAAAGGCAGAGATAAGGCTCACTTTCGCCGCGTCTTTTTGCCAGAGTTGCCCTTCAATAATGGGAGAGTAAATTTCGTTGGCAAGCGCCAGTAACACCACACCAATCACTGCCCCTGAGAGCCATTGTCCCAGTGCGACATGCTCTAAGCCAACGCTGGGCGGGAGTTTACTTTTGTTGCCTGACAATGTCTCAAGGCGTCGTTGGCGCGTTTGCCACGCCATCTTGACCACCATGCCGATAATGGGAAACACAACGGCAACGGCGATCGCCGGATGCAGCAATACGATGTAGTCTTGCAGATTGAGATCCATACAATCCTTTTGAATGAGAATACTTACAACTCAATTTACTGTTTTGATTTAAGTACGCCCAAGCATCCACGTTGGATTTTTTTAAAGTACTTCGACTCACAGAGCGCTGACATCGGAGGAGGCAAGAGCAGACATACCCTCATCAGAAAGCGTGCTTAAAAAATCAATATTGGCGGTGAGGGTCGAAAGCTGAGGCAAAATTTTAGCAATAAAAATCTCAGAGGCTTTTGAGCGGTAGCGATTGGGGTTCAAAATCAGAGACAGCGTTCGCTTGATTACAACGTTCTCGATATTGACCCGCTTAAGAGCACCCAGCTTCAGCTCTTTTTCAATGGCGGATACCGAAATAAATGCAGCCCCTAACCCAGACTGCACTGCATTTTTAATCGCTTCAATAGAGTTCAGCTCCATTTCTACCTTCAGCAGACGCGGGTCAATGTTGCCGCGCACTAAAATCTGGTCAATTACCTTACGGATGGTGGACTGAGCATCTAGGGTAATAAACCCAAGCCGATAGAGGTCTTCGCGCTGAACCGTATCTTTTTGAGCAAGGGGGTGAAAGATAGGCAGCACTAACGCCAGCTCGTCCTCTGCGTAGGGCGCAATTTCTAGGGTTGATTGCAGCTCTAGAGGCACTTCCCCTCCAATGATGGCAAGGTCTACCTGCCCATTCACCACGCTCCAACAGGTGCGTCGGGTGGAATGCACATGAAGCTGAACTGCTACTTCTGGGTAGGCGTGCCGAAACACCCCAATTAGCTTGGGCATGAGGTAGGTGCCCGTAGTCTGGCTTGCCCCAATAATGAGCGTGCCGCCCTGGAGGTTATGCAAGTCTTCGATGGCGCGACAGGTTTCTTGGCACAGTGCCAAAATGCGATCGCCATACTCCAGCAGCAAATGCCCTGCCTCGGTAAGCTGAGCGCGGCGACCTCCTCGGTCAAACAGCGGCACATCAAGCTGACGCTCTAGGTTTTGCACCTGAAGGCTGACGGCAGGCTGAGAGACGTAGAGACTATCTGCGGCGCGCTTGAAACTTCCTTCCGCTGCGATCGCCTTTAAAATTCTGAGCTGATCTAGCGTAAAGGGAAGGTCAGACATAGGAAATAGACCTGACAAAGGATAGAAAAAATAAGCTTAACCATCCTGAAGCGGCTTCAGGGTGAGATGCACTGACAGTTTACCGCGAACGATGCTGTCCCTTGCAAAATGACGTAAAGAAACGCCCTAAAGGGGAGATGCTGACCAATTGTGATCGCTAAGCTTTGAATCTGGCGATCGCCCTATTGCGCTACAGCAAGGGAGAATATGCTTGATGCGGGAACTAGATTTATGAGTCGCAAGCGCAACGAAAGTTATTCTCAAGTTGAAATCTAATGACGATCATAGAAATCTATTCTTCAACATCCATTGCTAAGAGTTGGGCAAAAAGGACTGGAGAAATCCTAAAACCAGCAATCTGAATCAGGTCTTCCAGTAAAGGTTTTAATTGAGATATGGTTCCAGATTGTTTTGCTTTCAACAAAACCCCTAATACACCCGTAATATTTAGCCCTAACGATTTAGCAACTTTTCGTCCATCTCGTTCATCAAGCAAAATATAGTCTGCCTGTTGTTCTAAAGCCAATGCGATCGCCTCGGATTCACCTTGGTCTAGTGTCTGTCGCAAAAGCTGAACAACCGCTTGAGATTGGGTAAGAGGCTGAATCTGAATCCACCCTTCAGCGATCGCATTGCGAATAGCGAGGGAGCCAGGGCGATCTTCATTCACCCTGAGTTCTGCTAAGACTCCGGGAGGGATGATTATCGGGGCGAACTGCTGTTTGAGTAAGTCTAGATGCTCAATAATAGCCAGATTGAGAATTGGGGATGTGTTACACACTATGGGCATAACTGAGATCATCCTCTAGTTCTGATTGTCCATAGTGTCGAGAGATCCCACGTTCGCCCAGCAAACGACCAAAGGCGTATTTATCCAGTTGAGCAAGTTCTCGTGACTTGCCAAAAGACAATAAATCTTGGCTGTAAAGGGCGATCGCCAATTCTTGGAGGAGGGATTGCTCAAGCTGACCTTCGGGCAGGCGCACCCCTGAGAGAACGGATTCAGGAATAGAGAGTTGCAGACTCATACACTTAATTGAACCTCAGCGCTATGCCCTCATTGTAGTAAGGTGCGATCTCCATATCAAATCACTGTTTTCAGGGAATCAGATCTTTGAGAAACGCGTTATGCCCTTCACCTACGATCGAAAAATTCTTTGCTGTACCAATTCCTACGCCGCGCCCTGACAATCACGATCTCCCTACACAATGCTTAAACTCAGATCTAGCCAAGAGGACTGAGTAATAGGGGCGCTAGTAGAGATAAAATCAACCCCTGTCTCGGCAATTGGTCGCAGGTTGCTCAAGGTCACATTGCCCGAAGCCTCAATTTTAATGCGCGGATTTTTGCTGCGAATGTAGGCGACTGCCTCTTTCATCTGGGCGATCGCCATGTTGTCGAGCATAATAATATCTGCTCCGTGGGCAACGGCTTCTTTCACCTGATCGAAGTCTTCTGTTTCTACTTCAATTGCCAGCACAAACGGGGATGTTTGACGCACTCGCTGGATGGCGATCGCAATTCCCCCAGCAGCAACAATATGGTTATCTTTAATCATCACGGCATCATCGAGGCCAAACCGATGATTTTGGGCACCGCCTACTGCCGTCGCGTATTTTTCTAAAACCCTTAGTCCAGGCGTGGTTTTGCGCGTATCCACAAGCTGCGTTGGCAAATCGGCAATCTGCTCCACATAGCGGCGGGTTAAGGTGGCAATGCCGCCGAGGCGCATCACTAAATTGAGCGCAACCCGTTCGCCCATCAGCAGGGCTGCTAAAGAGCCTTCTATGGTTGCAATGGTGGTACCTGCGGTAACAAGTTCACCCTCTTGGACAATGGTTTTGACTACAGCATGAGAATCCAATTTCTGGAACACGCGCTCTAGCAATGGTAGCCCTGCTACAACACCATTTTGCTTGAGCCGTAGCTCTGCCACCCCAGCGGTGTTAGCGCTTGACAGAATTGCGTCCGTGGTGCGATCGCCCCGTCCCAGATCTTCTATAAGCCACTGGTGCAAGAGCGGATCCAGAGCGATCGCAGGGGGTAGGGGCGGCAAAACCTTCACAGCAGTCTCCTCAATTTCCATTACAAAAAACCGCAGTAGGGTATCCTCACTGCGGTTTTGACTTTAGAACCTAATACAACGGAGAGGGAGGGATTCGAACCCTCGTTAAGTTGCCCTAAACAGCATTTCCAGTGCTGCGCCTTCAACCGCTCGGCCACCTCTCCAGGTGGATGTGAATTCCTTTGTGGAATTGGTTCACATAAGTAAGATATGTTAACAGAATCTAAGCCTTATAAAAACAAGTTCCCTTAAAAAGATTTTTTATGGTGCCCACCTACACCGTACGGATCCGCGATCGCCACACCAACACTGAACACACCGTCGAGGTTCCGGCCGATCGCTACATCCTTGCCACCGCTGAAGAACAAGGGGTAAAACTGCCCTTTTCTTGCCGCAATGGAGCCTGTACCGCCTGTGCCGTGCGCGTATTAAGCGGCGACCTCCACCAGCCCGAAGCAATGGGTCTATCCCCCCACCTTCAGCGTCAGGGCTATGCTTTGCTGTGTGTCAGCTACCCGCGTGCATCCCTCCTGGTTGAAACCCAAGACGAAGATGAGGTCTACGAACTGCAATTTGGGCGTTATTTTGGTAAAGGAAAAGTGCGTCGTGGACTGCCCCTAGATGAAGAATGACATCTTGTCTCCCCAAACCTTTGAACTCGAAACCTTTTTGGACATTGCAACCGAAGCCGCTCTCAGTGCAGGTGCGATTTTACAGTCTTTTTGGGGCAACCTAAAGTCAGTACAAGAAAAAGGGCGACCTGGAGATCTGGTAACTGAAGCCGATGCCGCCGCAGAAGCCGCAGTCATCACAATCTTGAAGCGTCACTTCCCTGACCACCAAATCTTGGCGGAAGAATCTGGGCATCAGGGGAGCGAGTCGAGTCGATTTTTGTGGGCGATTGACCCCTTAGACGGCACGACAAACTATGCTCACCAGTACCCCTTTTCGGCGACCTCGATCGCCTTACTGATCGATGGAGTGCCGCAAGTTGGGGTGATTTTTGATCCCTTCCATCAAGAGCTGTTTCGAGCTGCCAGCGGATTGGGCGCAACGCGAAATCGTCAGCCTATACACGTTTCGCAAACTTCAGCGCTCTCACAAAGCCTACTTGTAACCGGATTTGCCTATGATCGACGAGAGACGGTAGACAACAACTACGCAGAATTCTGTCACTTCACCCACCTGACGCAGGGGGTTAGGCGTGGTGGTGCAGCATCCTTAGATCTCGCCTATGTTGCCTGTGGGCGTTTGGATGGATACTGGGAAAGAGGTCTTTCGCCCTGGGATATTGCCGCTGGAATTGTGTTAGTACAAGAGGCAGGGGGGCAAGTAAGTGCCTACAACCAAACCCCCCTGGACTTAAGTTCAGGACGCATACTCGCAACCAATGGTCATCTGCATGAAGCGTTAAGCACCGAACTCCTTAAGGTTAAGCCTCTCGCGATGCCGTTGCCTTACGCATAGCTTTTCTATCTAACGCTACTGTCGAAAGCTTGATTTAATCCACCCAATTAATCCACCCAATTAATCCACTACCCCCTTGTCTTCTGACCTTGGAATAAGCGAGATGTCTCTTCAAATCAAACAGGGATTAGCCGAATTCGGATATACAGACCACTACGCAGTGTTAGGTTTACCCGTCGATGCGGCAGTGTCAGACATCCGGAAGCGCTATGTAAAGCTTGCGCGTATTCTTCACCCTGATAGCTGCGTACCCTCTATGGACAAGGGGCAGGCGAGCCAAGTGCTTTCTAAGCTTGTGAATCCGGCGTATCAGTTCCTCTCTCAAGACAAGGAGCGTACAGATTACGATATGTTGCTGAAGCTGGTAGGGCAACGCGCCAATTTAGAGTTTGATTCTGCAAGACTTCACCATCAAACGGCAAAAGATTTACTCACCTGTGACCAGTATCAAACCTTTTACCTTTCAACGGTCGAAAGTCTGGCAGAGAATCAGTATGGTCAGCTCAATCGAGTCGTGAATGTAATTGAGCAGCTCAGTGAGCTAAACCTCATGTTTTTGCTGCGTCGCGAGCTAATGCAAACACCCCGCAACAGCCAGCCATCCTTTTTTGAGGCTGCCCCTGCAGTTGCAACACAGCCCAGCAGCCCTGAGGTATCGGTAACAACCCCTGCCAAGAAACCTGTTGATCAGAAGACAGTGCCCCCTTCGGATGAATTTCTGCGACAGTATGTTCGACGTGCAGAAGAATACATAGAAAAGAAGCTTTACCAACCAGCCATTCAAGAATTAAGGTCTGCACAAAAGCTAGACCCTCAGAATTTTCGCTGTAATCTGTTGCTGGGTGCCATCTATCTGAAGCTGAAACAGCCTAAGATGGCGAAGGGATATTTATTCAAAGCCCAAACTCTTGAGCCGCGAAATGCTGAGCTACTGCAAGAAATGAATGAGCTAAAGAAGCAAGAGGCTTTGGCAGCTAAACCGATTCAATCGGGCGTTAAGGCCGCTGCCGCTCAATCTGGAGGTAAAACAGACAAGCCCTCAGGACTTTTTGGTTGGTTTGGAAAAAAGAAATAGCGGCACCACATGATTTATCAACCTCCAACTGGCGCTCGGGATTTGTTGCCCGTAGATGTGGCTCAAAAGCAATGGATTGAGCATCGACTTCAGGACGTATTTAACGGCTGGAGCTATCACCGCATTATTACGCCCACGCTAGAGCGCCTAGACACGCTGGTGGCAGGTGAGGCTGTGCGACCAGA
>JBGSVR010000099.1:0-2512 GCA_041752855.1 Thermosynechococcaceae cyanobacterium | reverse complement strand
GCTTATGAACCAGCTTGGCACTGGCAACAATATCCCTCTAAGGCTAGCGATGCTGTCGTGTCCAGCGCGCTGCGAGATAGAGACTGTGGGTGAGCAGCACGAAACGTTTGAGGATACTTTGCCAACCCTTTGACCACGTGCAGAGGAGAGCAGCGCCAGGGCAAAGTACAAACCCTTTGAGCCACACCGAAGCGATCGCCGCTCTAGCCCCAAGCTAGAGCGTCACGTTGACCATTGGCGACCTGTTCACGACTGGACGAGTGCGGATGTTTGGCAACGGATTGAGCAGTGGGGAGTCCTGGTACATCCGGCCTACTATCTAGGGTTTGGTCGTCTTTCATGCCAGCGCTGTATCTTTGGTTCTGCGAATCAGTGGGCGACCAATTACGCGATCGCCTATGAGTTCGGCATTAGTGGAGGCGGAAGCTACCCCGAATGGTACAGCTATCAGGGTGGAGTAGACCCAAAATTCTGGCTCTCCATATCCAACTACGATAAGCCCACGCTCAGAGGCCAGCCCCTGCTAGATCGAGTGCGGGAGCTGCTGAAGATCCCGTATCCATTGGTCTGAGCAGATGCATGAGGCTGTTGATGTGGCGATAGAGAGCGCCCAGGAACGAGATTAGCGAGGGCGATGCTTGAGAAGGGCAGACTTTTATAGCGTTAGCATCGCGTTCAAGTACATTAAAATCTGAAAATATTCACAAGGATAAATCTACGATGAGACTATCTCGAAATACTTTGATATGGATTTGCGTGATCGCTATCAATAATCTCCTATGGATAGCAATTACTTATAATCAAGTTGCTCAAACCAAGCAAAATATTCGCTTTGCTGCACTTAGCGAGGTGCTTGGCTATTCTCGGAAATATGGTAGCGTTCCGCCAATTACTGCTGCAAGCTTCAACGGGGTTCTGGCAAAACTGACGGATGCCCCAAAAGAGTCCGAATCCAAAGCATATACATCCTGGCTAGATTCCAAAAAATATATACCATCAATTCTTGAAAATGAAATTAAGAGGCAAGAAGAAGCAGGGCTGTAATTGTTAGCGGAGAATCTGGCATAGGCGCTAGGCCGTGCGATAAACTTTGAATAAGCTACGTGATCGCAAGGGTGGAGATATGCAAGAGTGGCCTGACGAGTTGAGAATTCGAGAATTCCCCAAAGTGGTAGCTCAATATTAAAGATTACATTTTTAGGAATAAATTCATGTAATATAAATCCTGTTCATGCAATATCCAAGCACTTTATGAACTCAACCCGCCGTCAAAAGCGGGTTTTCTCTCTTCAATTTATCCCAAAAACTAGCGGCGATCAACTTCGCTGACCAATTGCAATTATCTAATAAGATATTTCTATCAATAACTACTTGCTAACTAACTCTAAGAAGTAGTATTATTTTCACATACAGCAACTGACGCATTTCAGTTTTTCCAGTTGCTATCGCCACATCAAAGAGGAATTAAATCATGAACTACGCAACAGCACTAGCATTGCCCAGTTGGACAGCAGAAGTTCAGGGCTACAGTCAAACAGTAATTCGCTACACTCCCATCATTATCAAAGCTTTCTCTAAGACAATTGCACCTCAACTTCTAACCACTTTCAAAGACTTGTCGTACTACTACTATCAATGTGGTCAAGGTGCTGGTGAATGGGCGATGACCGCAGCCGGAATCACCCACAACCCGATTCAAGCTGCCGTCCGTTCTGCCCACGCCGACCTAACTTCAGCCGAGGCTAAGGCCACCTACAGCCGTATCCGCCACATCACCCGTGAAGCCGCAATGGATGCGCTGGTACTTGGCATCTGTGGAGTGGTTGCAGTAGCGACGACTATCGAGACAGCGCAGACTATCTATCGCCATGCTGTAGCCTTCTATGGAAAGACTCAGGCTCGGTTCAAGCCAGCGCCTGTTATCGTTTCTACTGCTGAGATGACAATTGCTGTGACACCTGATGAGGCGATCGCAGCAATTGTTGAGGACATTCGAGTTGAGCGATACTTTACGGCTCAGTTTGATCAACTCGACTCGGATATACTCGCAATCAACGCGGAAGAGATTGATGAAGCCATTGTCCAGGTTGCGATCGCACAGCTCAAGTCTGCCCGTGCAGCGCTGGCGTTATCGGTGGAGTGCGATCGCCTAGCGCGTGAAGCTTTGGCTTATGTGGTTGACCAGGCGGTGCGGTTTGCGATGGTTGAGCAGAAGCCCGTAGCGGAGTTTGCTGTAGTGGATGCGCTGGCAGCATCTTTAGAGGTGCCAGGGGCGATCGGAACGCCTAAGCGGCTGCGGAAGACTGGCACGGGAAAGGCGGCAGAAGCTAAGCCTAAGCAGACGAGGGCGAGGGCTAAGGCAGGGGCAAAGGCGAAGTAGTTTAGTTCATGGGGGTGCAGCTCACCCCTTTTTGGAGGTTCAGGCCATGACCCGTGAAACTTGGGAATCAACATTCCGGCGACAGCTCAAAGCACAACTGGACATCGTGCCAGAGCAGATTAACTTTCGCTG
>JBGSVR010000098.1:0-5484 GCA_041752855.1 Thermosynechococcaceae cyanobacterium | reverse complement strand
ACTGGTACGAATTGTTTTTAAGCTATGAATGGCTTTTGGCGACAATAATTCTATTGTTGAAAAATTGGCTAAAAGCCCATTATGCCAAGCTATTTGAGATTTAACCTGCAAGACGTTAAATCAAAATAGACAGGCACCTTTATAGGTCGGCATACGCTTCGTTATCTTCAGGACTGTTCCATTCACCCAAGGTTCCTTCTACAGCACGGAGATACTCCCAATCAATGGAAGATGTCACCTTCTTCTTAATGGTGATCGTCTCGTCATCCTGACGTTCAAAAACGATCTTGTCTCCCGCCTGGATATCAAGCTGTTCACGCACTTTGAGTGGAATAGTCGCCTGATATTTTTGAGTTACGCTGGATTCAGCGATCGCGTTATTTATCATGGTATTACGGTATTACGTATTACTTATAAATATAGCTCAGTTTTTGACTTTAGCGGACAGTCGCTCATTGGACACTCCATTGGCTCCATGCGAATCAGCGGTTCAAACTCCGTAATCCCGAACTTCTCCCCCACCACTTCCAATACATTCCGTAAAAACTCATTCACCTGGCGCTTGGTCATGCCCAAGCAATGCACAGGTACAATCTCAGCTAGCTTCTGATTCCCCTGCCATACTACCGCTGAAATCACGTGAAGATGAGCGTCCTGCCGTCTTCAGCGTCCAATAGCCCCCGCGCTTCTGTGCGTTATTCTCCAGCCTGTGGCGGTAGTGAGATCGCCGTCTAGGGCAAACCCTCACATTCCAGCCGCCCGTTTTCGTACCAGAGCCGTGGAGGGCGATCGCCAGAACTCATGCAGCATAAGCAAAAATCCAATATCTCTATGATGCTTAACCCTTGTTCGCTAGAGTTTCACTAGAGTAAACTAATAGACAATTATCTTACATTGAATATCTAAGGGTAAGATGATGGGAACGCAGTTATAGGGGTTACAGGTCATGGGCGCAGTTGAATCAAACCAGAGCGGGGTGCCGTCCGTGACGTTGGTGATGGTACGGCCAGAAGGTGCGAAGGCTGAAGCGCCTGCTATGGCGATCGTTGGGAATTTGAGGCAGCAGCGGATTGAGCAGTTTTTAGACTTAAAGGATCTGGCACCTAAAACCAGGAAGACTTACGCGCAGCAGCTCCGATGGTTTTCGGATTGGGTAGATAAGGACTGGCAGACGGTCAACCTCAACGAGGTTCGGCGCTACAAGCTGCATCTAGAGCAGGAGCGTCAGCTTAAGCCTAATTCCGTAGCGCTGGCTTTGAGCAGTCTCAAGAGTTTCTATGCTTGGCTCAAGTTGGCGGGGTATGTCGTGGAAAATCCGATGGTGGCGGTATCGGTGCCTAGACCCGCCGCCGCCGAAAGCCAGAATCTAGAAGGGTTTCAAGTCGATGCCCTGGTTAAGGCGTTGGAGTCGAGGGGAGAGACGGCGGCGCGAGATGCTGCGATCGTCTGTCTGCTGTTTTTTTCAGGGTTGAGAGCTAATGAGGTGTCTGGGCTGAATATCGGGGATTTTAACGGGGCAGAGGTGATCATCAAGGAGGCAAAACATGACTCGACGGGGCGGGTTCCGGTTAATCGGCAGACGGATGAGGCGATTCGAGAATACCTGATGGAGCGCTGGATTCAGTCGCAAGGGGCGTTGAGTGAGTCTGATCCGATGTTTGTGTCTCATAGTCCGAAGAACCAAGGGCAGAGGTTGGGCTACCAAGGTATCTATTACATGGTGAAAGATTTAGCAAAGGCGGCAGGGTTAGAGAATATCCATCCCCATCGAGGGCGGCATACCTTTGCCAGTCGGTTGATTGAGGACGGGATGGATGCGTACCTTGCCATGCAGTTGACGCGCCATCGCTCTGTGCAGGCGTTTAAGACCTACTCGAACAAGGTGAGGTATCAGGCGGCGAAGACAGCCTACTGGAAGGGGCAGGGGGAGAAGGGACGGGAGGCGCAGTCTTTGGAAGAATTGTTGGAAGGACGGCGGTAGGGTAGGAGGGCGATCGCTGCATAAGCAAGCTGAGGCTCAGTTTTTAGCGGTGATGGGGGAGGGGTGACTACCTGAGATTACGTCTGAGTCAGCCAAGGCTATTGCGATCGCCTCAGCGTCAGCGGTGCTGGAGTCGCGGGGGATTAAGGAGCGCAAGCCAGTGGCACTTGAGCAAATGCTGGAGCGGGGGTATTGAGGAGGCGATGGTTACTGGGGCTTAGTTTTAGTTACGTTGGTTCAAGTATTCTCAAATGTTTTTTCTGCATCACTGAAGGGTTAAGGTCTGAGGCCGATTAGCATATGGACTTTACGGGAAAAACTATCATCATCACAGGTGCGTCAGCAGGGATTGGTAGGGCATTGGCGATTGCACTTTCACATAAGGGTGCTAACGTCGCCCTAGCTGCTCGTAATGAAACAGGGTTACAGGATACCGCTCATCGCTGTCGTCAGTCGGGGGGGCAACCTATTGTTATTAAAACCGATGTTGGCAATCTATTGGCCTGTCAGCAATTAATTGAGCATACCGTTAAAGCCTTTGGTCAAATTGACGGGTTAGTCAATAATGCTGGTACAAGTTTTATCAGCCGCTTTGATGAAATTAGCGATCTGTCCATCTTTGAGAAGGTCATGCAGATCAATTACTTAGGTGCTGTCTACTGTACTCATGCAGCACTGCCTTATCTCAAGCAGAGTCAGGGCTTGCTAGTGGCAATTTCATCCCTTTGTGGTAAGACGGGAGTACCGCTGAGATCGGGCTATGTCGCTAGCAGACATGCAATACAAGAATTTTTTGATACTTTACGCATCGAGCTATTAGAGACAGGAGTGGATGTCCTCGTTGTTTCACCAGCTTTTGTGGCAACGGATATTCGAGAGAAAGCATTTAAGGGTGACGGAACGCTATGGGGACGTAGCCATCGAGATGAAAGCCATAACACCATGCCCCTAGAAACCTGTGTAAATCAAATTTTAAGGGGGATGTCAGCTCGTAAGCGTGAAGTGAGCATGACCCCTAAGGGAAAACTGATCCCTTGGGCAAAGTTAATTGTCCCAAGATTGGTAGACAAGATTGCAAGAGGCACGGTTGCGGACCCTTAACGAGACAGGTCAACTTAAAAATAAAATATGCTCTTGGTAATCGCCACAATACAACGTTGACTAGCCTTTCGCAAAAGTAAATTCACCGCTTTGCTGAATGCGAATGCCACTCTTTCACCGGAGCTAAAAGCCGTCGCAATGGAGGATGAGGCGATCGCCTATCAGTACCTGTCATTTGAAAAACCGTAGCATTGGAGCAAACTGATGACACAACCCCCGCTTCCCCAACCGCAGCTAGCGCCCACTGGCCTTACGTTTGAGCAATATGAAGCCTATACGCTTGGAAAGCTAGAGCTATGGTGGCTTCTATAATTATGGCGGACAAGATCTGAAAGGCTTTCATCTGGCTGTATTGACCAACATGGGTTTACAAGCAGCCGTCCATGAAGTCCCCCTTCGCTTGTGGCTAGAGGCTATCCAAGCAGAAGCTCTACAAAATCCTAAACTTAACCCTGAGAGTGAGATGGATGCAGCCATGCTCAATCGTCTGAACCGAGGGATAGAGGAATTGAATGCAGTTGCCGAGTTTTTAGCGGAGTAGGGTTAAGAGTGCGATCGCTAACACATCTGCTGAGTGCTAGAAATCACAGACGAATTATCTCTCAAAGCGTAATCTAAGAATCGTTGAAGATAAATTTTAGATATTTTCAAAAGTTGCAATTCATTTAATAGAAGTGATTTTTGATTTGAAATTTAAGACGTATTTCTAAGTAGCGCTTATGTTTACCTTGCAAATTGAGCATCGGGTGTGCGACTTTGATGCTTGGAAAAAGCTTTTGGCAACTATAACCCTTTTCAGGCGAAGGAATATGTCCGTCGCTATCGCCTTTTTTGATCGCTTGACAATTTAAACTACGTCATGATTGACCTGGATTTTGAGCGTTTAAGCGAGGTTAACACGTTTGATGCGCCGATGCAGCAACTTTGGAAACGGCTTGAAGGAAAACTCATTGATAGCCTCCAAGTTCTCGTTGTAGAGGCTCTAGAAAATAAAGAGTCTCAGGTGAAGCAAGCTGCATAGGGCTTGAATATATACTCACTTTGCTGTCAACCATTGACTTTTTACGCTGATTTATTCTGTTAATTTATGTTTTCAAAGGAGGATTTATGATTCATCACATTTCTATAGCCGCTCAAAACCCTCAACATGTCGCTCAAGTTCTGGCAGAGGTTTTGAAGGGGCAGTTTGTTCCGTTTCCGCCCGTGTACGGTAGCTATATGGTTGTTGCTATGGATGAACACGGTACAGCCATTGAGGTACTGCCGATAGGAACTGAAATTTTACCCGGTTCTGGCTCAGGGGACTGCTATTTTGAACAAAATTCAAAGCCTTCGTCCTATACTGCGACCCATGCTGCTGTTTCAGTGCCTCGGAGTCAATCAGAAATCGAAGCCATTGGACAACGTGAGGGTTGGCGGGTGGTACGGTGCGATCGCGAAGGATTCTTCGATCTGATGGAGTTCTGGGTAGAAAATACGCTTATGTTGGAACTTCTAACGCCAGAGATGACCGCCCGATACTTGGCCTTTACGCAACAGCCCGATGTTCTAAAATACTTTATAGCAGAACCTGTGGGAGCGATCGCCTAATTCTGTCAGGCTAAGTCTGGGGAGCGAGGTAAATGTCAACTCAAGAGATTGAAAACCTGGAAGCTGAGCTGGCTCAGGCGATGCTTGGGAATGACATTGCCATACTTGATCGCCTTTTGTCCGACGATCTTGTTTTTTCTGGCCCAGATGGGGGCATTGTCAATAAAGCTCAGGACTTAGTCTTACATCAATCGGGCGACATCATTTTTACAACCTATGAAATCGGTGAATTGATCGTCACAATGCTACGATCCGATGTCAATTGCTCACGTAAAAGTAACATTAGTGGGCAACTTCAAAGGCGAAGGTTTTGCAGGCGATTTTCGGTACCTGCGAATTTATCTGAAGCAGAATGAGCAGTGGAAAATTATCGGTGGACAAGTCACCGAGATTACGGGTTGAGGTCAGTTTGATTCTGGACAATTACTCTGATAGATAGAGTAATTATTTAGAAAATTAGTAGAGCAAGAAATATTGGATTAAATTTTTGGCCTAGGGGGGAATTATGCCATCAGGAATGATGATTAAAGGAAAATGGATACCTAACTGGGATCTATCCGATTCTAGCGGTCAGTTTAAGGAGAAACCAACCACGTTTCGCGATCGCGTGACTGCGACGGTTCAAGCGGGTTTAAGGCAGAGTCAGGGCGATATCACCTTTACGTATCTTTGGCCTAAGTACAGGACAAAAATTGAAGGGATAGTCGAAAGTCATCCTCATTGATAGGAGAAGGATTGAGAACAATCTGTCGAATATAGTCAAACCCTAAGCGAAATAGACTCTTTGCGCGTCTTCCATGCTTTTTAAGCAC
>JBGSVR010000097.1:0-9380 GCA_041752855.1 Thermosynechococcaceae cyanobacterium | reverse complement strand
ACTGGTACGAATTGTTTTTAAGCTATGAATGGCTTTTGGCGACAATAATTCTATTGTTGAAAAATTGGCTAAAAGCCCATTATGCCAAGCTATTTGAGATTTAACCTGCAAGACGTTAAATCAAAATAGACAGGCACCTTTGCCCTGCTTCATAACCGCCACGCCTTTCAACAGATTCACCTTCGCAGAAGTAGTTAATCTGTACGAATACAGCCGCGCATATCGTGAATGACTTAAGCACATCAGGTTGCTTTTGGATATCCTTCTAACTGTCTGCGATAGCGACTTTACCGCCATCAGACTCCGTACTCTCTTTCTGAGGCTTTGATTGCTGGGTTAATATTTAGGAATTCGTTCGTTCCTGAGGAAGTGAATTGATGTCGCAATCCCGTACTATATTTCAGCACATTTTCGCTTCTTGGCTGTCTATGAAGCCGTGGGTGAAGAACTGGCTATTTTTCTTGAACATTGTCTTCATCGCTGCATCTGCATTTCTAGAGGAGCCAGCGGCTAAATGGATTCTCTTTGCCTATGTTTCATCTGGGCCTTTGCTAGTGTGGTTTATGATCAAACAGCGTGGACTCAGCAGGATCTTAGGGATTGCACACCTTGTGCCTTGGATACCTTTACTGATCTACATTGTCTTGCGACTCACTTCGGACATTGTGGGGTCAACAATCAGTTTTACAACCGCACCATTCTTTTGTGCATATTTGCATTTTCTACTAGCGTGCTTAGTCGTTTGTCTGTCGCTGGATGCTTGGGATGTGGTTCGTTATGTGCGGGGAGAGCGCTACGTTCTCGGTTCTCTGGAGGCTGTTCGGGCTGGGGCATCGCGTCCCAGCCCAGAGCGCTTACCCTGTGAAACGACGGCATAGATCTAAGGTGTGATCGCACAGGAGCTAACGATCAAAATGAAGTAGGTTGAATCAGGTGTAGACTCTGCCAGTCGCTCTGATTGAAACTGCTGCCGCTGAATCAAATCTTTGCCCAGATGTCTAAATGCTCTAAAGCGATCGCGGATATTAAGAGCCAAGGGACTGTTCAGGCCGCTTAGCCACTTCCTAGGTACTGTAACTGTGATATTGATAGCAGCAGTTCAGTCCTTTCAAGAGAACTTTGTCAAGACTGCTAGGATTTTTTTTGTGCGCGGCGTGAGCAGGGTACGGCGGTAAGTATCCGCTGCTTTTTTGATGCCTTCGGCCTGGGTAGGATAGGGATGGATCACGCCACTGAGGGCACTCAACCCCAACTTGCCGATCATCGCCGTTGTTACTTCTGAAATCATTTCTCCAGCATGACGCGCCACGATGGTTGCTCCCACAATCTGGTCGGAACCTTTTTTGTGGTGAATCTTAAAGAACCCCTCTGTTTCTCCATCGGCGATCGCCCGATCAACCTGAGAGAGCGGAATCAGAATGGTGTTGATGGAAATCCCCTGGGCTTGGGCTTGCGCCTCCGAAAGCCCCACATGGGCAATTTCAGGGTCCGTAAACGTGACCCAGGGCATCGTGAGAGAACTCAGTTTAGAGCGCCCTAACCCAAAAGGAGAGAACAGCGTATTTTTAATTACAATTCGCGCGGCGGCATCCGCAGCATGGGTAAACTTCCAGTCCATGCAGATGTCTCCCGCTGCATAGATTTTAGGGTTAGTGGTTTGCAGATAATCATTGACCATCACCCCCCTTCGCGGATCGTACTCAACCCCAACCGCTTCTAGATTTAGCCCCTCCACATTGGGGGCACGCCCCGCCCCCGCCAAAATTTCATCCACCGTTATCGATTCCAAAGTGCCATTGCACTTAAAGTAAATGGTTTTGCCCGCGCTGGTTTTCTCCACCCACTCCATTTGACACCCTAAAACTAGGCGAATTCCCTCTCGGATGAAGGTTTTCTGGATAATGTCGGCGGCTTCTATATCTTCTTTGTTGAGGAGGTGATCGCCGCGATGAAACAGCACCACCTCACACCCCAAACGACGGAAAGCTTGGGCTAACTCGCAGCCAATCGGCCCACCCCCAATCACCGCTAAACGCTTGGGGCGTTCTGTGAGAGAGAATACGGTTTCATTCGTGAGAAACCCAACATCTTCAATGCCTTTCAGGGCAGGACGCACCGCTCTAGCACCCGTGGCAATGACCGCTTTTTTGAACCTTAGGGTTTGCCCCCCTACTTCAATGCTACTGCTGCTGCTAAAGCGCCCCTGACCTAAAAACACATCAATGCCAATCTTGGTAAACCGCTGCACTGAGTCATGGTGGCTGATGCCCGCTCGAAGCCGCCTCATCCGCGTCATCACGGTTGGAAAATCCACTTCAATGACATCGGGCACCTGAACGCCCAATGCTTTCGCTTCCCATAGCTCCCCCACCACCCGCGAGGAACGGATGATGCATTTAGACGGCACGCAGCCCACATTTAGACAGTCACCACCCATTAGATGCTTTTCAATTAGGGCAACCTTTAGCCCAATCCCTAACCCTGCCGCCCCTGCCGCTAACACCAGTCCCGCCGTTCCGGCACCGATCACCACTAAATCGTAGGGTTCGGTCGCTTTTGGATTGACCCAATCTGCCGGATGTACGTAGGAAACAAGGGTCTGATTATGTTCATCTAAAGGAAGAACCGTGACAGGTTCAACAGATGAGCGAGCTTTTGCCTTAGACATGATGATTTCCTTATTCTGAGACGGTTTCTGCTAGAGCTTTACGGGCTACGCGGGTGACATAGACCGTCACGGCGATGGTGGCAATAAAGCCAATAATCCGAATCGCCCACTGGATGCCAGGATTAGTGGGTTGGGTACCCGTACCCAGGGTGGCAATGTTACCCGCGAGGGAACCGATGTAGACATACATGATGGTGCCAGGAATCATGCCAATGGAGGCCAGGACGTAGTCTTTGAGCGAAACGCCCGTCACGCCGTAGGCATAGTTGAGTAAGTTAAAGGGAAACACGGGCGAGAGCCGCGTGAGCAACACAATTTTGAATCCTTCTCGACCAACAGCTTCATCAATTGCGTGAAACTTCGTATTGCCTTCAATTTTTTGAGAGACCCAATCTCGTGCCAGATAGCGCCCCACCAAAAAGGCAGCGGTGGCTCCCAAAGTTGCGCCCAAAAAGACGTAGAGCGACCCTAAGCCAACCCCGAACAACACTCCAGCGCCCAAGGTCAAAATGGAGCCAGGGAAAAAGGCAACGGTCGCGGCGATATAGATGGCGATAAAGGCGATCGCCCCAACCGTCCCCAACCCGTTCACCCATTCCAAAGCACTTCGCAAAAGCTCTTGAGGGTTGAAACCCGAAGATTGAGACAGCCCTTGGGCAAAGGCAGGTTCATGAGGCGAAAGCAATGTCGTTAAAAAACTAAACAGCATGAGGGTAAGAAAGAAGAGCTTTCCTTGACGACGCGGGAAATTTGAGAGCGGTGGTAGAAATTGAGAAATCATGGCAAATAAAGTCTATGAGGGCTTAAGGAGTGATTTTGGAGGGCGGAAGGTGAGGGCTAGGTTCAGAGATCAGGTGTTGATTTAAGGCTTTTTTCGCAATGCGATTGAGGTAGAGCGTGATTGCGAGTGTAGCCACGAGTCCAACGAGGCGAAGTCCCCACTGGGCAATTTTGAGACTTAACGGCATCGATGAAGCGGATAGATCCATCGTTGTCAATTCGCTGCCCAGAGAACCCATGTAGGTGTACAAAACCGTTCCTGGCAAAATACCGAGAGACCCTAAACCGTAGTTTCTCAGGGAAATCTGAGTCATGCCAAAGACATAATTGGTCAAATTAAACGGGAAAATAGGCGACAGCCGCGTGAGTAGGACAATCTTCCAACCCTCCTTTTCAACAGCATGGGCGATCGCTCGAAATCGAATATTCTCCTGTAACTTCTGCTGTACCCAATGACGCGTTAAATAGCGTCCCATCCAGAATGCCAGGATTGCACCCAGGATTGCCGCCACTAAAACATAGACCGTTCCCCACCCTAGCCCAAATACATATCCGGCTTTGAGGGCAAGCAGTGAAGCCGGAAAACAGAGGAGGGTTGCAACATTAAAGAAAAGAATAAAAATAAGGGGGTTTTGGGTCACAAGCCCGTTGAACCAAAGCCAACAAGGATGCAAGATCCCCTGGAAATTTAGTCCATGAAAGGCGATCGCCAACGTGGTTGCCAGGACAGCCAGCAGCCAAAATTGAGGTTTACGAAAAAGTTGGACGATTCGCTTTAGAGGCATTGCACTGTTTTATGGGCGAAAGAAAAGACGAGACAAAAGACCATGCCTCAACCTACCGCACTCAAATGAAGAGAAGCTTAAAGTCTCCAAAATTTTCGCTGACGATAGAGTCGTATCAGGTGTTTTGTATCAATGCCCAGCCAATACCCTAAAATCACAAGTTGATTGATGAGCGTCGTTTGCCAGATGCCTGTTTGGAGCCAACGGCGGGCTGACGTGAGCACCGGAGGGTTTATAACCACAATTGTTCCGCGCTGCTTTAGCCGCCTAACCAGTTCAAAATCTTCCATGATGGGGAATTCTGGGAATCCACCTATGTCTTCAAAGTCAGCGGTTCTTAAAAACAGCGCCTGATCGCCGTAGGGCATTTGCAAGAAGCGCGATCGCCAGTTTACCCCCCGCTCAACCCACCGTAATGAAGGCTGAGGGGCATCAATCCGCAAAGTAAAGGCTCCGGCAATCGGTATATGCCCTTTGGATGTAGGCTGGCTCAAGGCGCTGAAAATCAGGGCCTCAAATTCCTGGGGCAAGCGAGTATCGGCATGGAGAAACACTAAAATATCTCCTGTAGCAACCTTTGCTCCGGCATTCATCTGATAGGCACGTCCTAGCGAACTGGCAATAACCGTAACGCCCAAAGACCGCGCTATGGTTACGGTGCCATCGGTTGACCCCCCATCCACCACAATGATTTCTGTAGCAGGATGGCTGGATAGGGTGTTGGCGATCACACCCTGAATCTGCTGCGCCTCATTCAGCACCGGAATAATCACCGAGATTCGCTCTATTCCATTCTGTGAATCTGTCACTACAGATGCTGTCCTGGAGTCACAGCAGCGATCCCCCACAGCTAGATCCACATCCCGCCGTACAGCCATAACAGTAAGGTGCCGTTTGGATCTTGTTCAGTAAATCCAAAGTCCCAGTCTCCAAAAGGCTAGCAACCGTTAGAGTTTCCCCTGCTAAAGTTCTAGCGGGCAGTTCTGTCATCTGGTTAAAGTCGCAATCATAGATGTGCCCTAAATAGTCAATCGAAAGCTCATTTCGGCACATTAAACTTTTTACGGTGTCCGAATTAAAGTGATCGGCTAAAAATTTAACGTATGGCAGGTACAGCTTTCTATGCTGTAAATGAAAGGCAGTCCGCCCAATCGGAAGGTTGGTAATGGCTAATAAATGATTGAACTCAACGCCAAAGTGCTGCCGTAAAAACGCTTTATAGTCCTGCTCTAGCTTGAACTGATCGGGGGTGAGGGAGAAGCGGTCTGTGGTAGGCATCGGAGGGTTGTACACCAAATCCAGCAAGAGGTGAGGGTTTTGCCCATAGCCGAGGCGATTCAGCCATTGCAACGCCCGAATCGAAGCGTCATACACCCCTTGACCGCGCATTTGATCCACATTATCGTCGAGATAACAGGGCAAAGAAGCCACAATTCTGACCTGATGCTGGGCGCAGTATTCTGGCATCTCCTCAAACCCTGGCTCATAGTAAATCGTCAGGTTGGAGCGCACGATCACCTGTTTGCCAGCCTGACGAGCCGCCTCGACGATGGGCTTGAAGCCATAGAGCATCTCCGGTGCGCCCCCCGTAAGATCCACTGTCTCAATTTGCGGAAACCGTTGAATGAGCGCAATCAACTGATGGCAGATTGTTTCTGATAATTCTTCGGTACGGGTGGGACTGGCCTCAACGTGACAGTGAGTACAGGCCAAATTACAGCGCTTGCCGAGATTAATTTGCAGCATCGTAATGGGCTGCTTTGTTAGCGTCTGACCGAGCGCTTCTGCAAACGGCATCGGCAAGGGGTTCGCAGTTACAGAAGTCATCGAAAGAGTCTCCTTTGCAAGATTCAGTAGACCCACCGCTGAGCAAGGCCGCAGTGGGGAAGGGAAAGGCCAGTAAATGACCGCCTAGCAGCAGCCTCCACCGATATAGTGCCAGGTGGAAGGTGTCACTATAATGTCTTGGGGAAAGGAGCGCGACAGCTTTGCTGCTGTTTTATCGCAGACCGCCAGAGGTAGACCGCGCTGCAAGCAATGACCTGCCTGATCATCGAACAGTTCTGTGGGGCCTTGATAGATAGCGGTTTTACCCGTAAACACACAGGCTCCATCTTCGGGAATGGGTACCTTAAAGGAAACGGAGTCTAGACTTTCCAACAGGAGGGGTGTCTCTAGTCCGTAGGTTTGGGCATCTAGCAGACGATAGGGGCGACGGGCACGAATTTCAACCTGCCCAAACCCCACGCGAATCAGGTGCTGAATATAGTCATCGTAGGGGAGCGCACCCGATAGACAAAGGGCGCGCAGGCGTTCGTCCTGCTGGAGGTGGGGTGGAATGGGACGAGTGGCGATCGGGTCGCTCATGATGAGCCGTCCGCCGGGTTTGAGTACCCGAAAAGCTTCTGAGAGGGCACGCTGGAGGTCGTCTGGCTCGAAAATATTGAACAAACAGTTTTGCGCCACGATATCAACCGAGGCATCTGGGACGGGGAGAGCAAAGGCATTTCCGTCTAGGATGTTTACAAACTCAGGGCTAAACCAGTCATTGTCTTGGGTGGCAAGCTGTAAATTACGAGCTGCCGCCTGCCGCATCTCAGCAACGGGGTCAATAGCAATGACGGCTCCAGGCTGACGACAAAAATATGCAAACTGGAGGGCTTCAATACCGCCCCCAACGCCGATGTACAAAACGCTGGGTTCACCGAATAGCTCCGTGGGATGCACTGTAGACCCGCAGCCGTAGTTCATCTGCTGCATGATGTCTGGAATCTTTAAACCGGGCAACCGGATCGGCGGCGTACTTACGCAGCACAGCCCCACTTGGGGCGTTTCGGCAGCTTCAGCGTAGAGTTGGGCGGTGGTTTCGAGATAGCTCATGGATGCAGTCCTAATGGCTGAAGCAAGAGGTCAAGAGAATGGAAAAGCGGTTATGGCCTGTTTTGAGGCATTTGTTAGGGCAGATTGAGCCTTGGCTTATTGGCGATTGAGAGACCAATCATAGTTTAGGTACTGGAGTTTATAGCCTCCCTGCGCTAAATATGACCGATCTTCAGGGCTAACGTAGCGACTGATAAAGTTAAGCGCGGCTCGTTCCATTGGCTTGCCTACAAACTGATCTGCTGTACTGTAGCTTTTTAGCCAGTCTTCGCCAAACCACTTAAAGATGCTGGAAATGGCAACCTGATTTTGGGCGCGATCAATCTTGAGTCCACGCTCGTTGGAGACCCATTGGCGCACTTGGTCGTCTAGCTGTTCGTTAAGTTTTGCGCCGACGTAGGGTTCCCGACGCAGGGGCGGGCAACTGATGGCGGCACAGACTAAAGCAGCATGGATGCGCGGTTCGTTAAAGTTTTTACGAAGCATGTTGTGTTCAATGTCGTCTAAGGTTTTAGCGTCACCAGCAACGGTATGTTTCGCAAAGTTCCACACGCCAAAAATATCTTTAATGCTTTTCTTCAGTGGCTTTTGGTTGATGATGGATTCTAGGGTGATCGCGTTGTAAGCGTTGATGAGAAAGGCAATCTTGTCAGCATCGCTCCAGGATGCATAGGTGTTTGGCGCAACGGCTCCAATCTGTGCCACAACGTCTTTGAGGGGCTGCGGGTTTGCCTGTAGCCCTGGGTAATCGACTAAACCCTGGGCATCAACATAGGTTTGCAGAATCTTGTCGTAGCCTTTGTAGGAGAGGGGGGCTGCTGAAGCAACTTGGATCGACTGAGCGCTTCCCTGAACCGAGGGTGAGGGGCTGGCACAGCCAGAGAGGACTGCGATCGCCGCCGTCGTTAAAACGAATAATCCTGCTTTAAGCACAATTGACGGTTGACTGAAAGAGCTTTCACCAGTTATCTGGCATTTTGCGGTCAAACAAGTGATCCATCCCTAAATTTTTGCTGAGAATTTGCTGAATGATATAAAGGGTCTCGTATTTCATGAACCGTTCGTTGATTTTACAAGCGTGTGTCTAGCTCACTCCTGGCTTCATGGGGTTGATTGCGAGTCATTTGCCAAGCGCTCCAGAGCCACCCCACCACAAAAGGGAGCCACAATAACAGCCGCTCTTGTTCCGTCAGTCGCCAATCAGGAACGCGAGACGGCAGCACAAAATAGATAAATGCCGATAAGCTGACCCAACGCAACCCCCAGTTTTGACTCGGTACTGTAAAGGGAACCATCCAGGTAAAGTACCAAAAATGGACAATAGGCGTCAGCAGCAATAGCCCAAACCAGTACGCCTCTGCAAACTGCTGAAACCGCCGAGTCTGCCACCCTAGCCATAGCACATAGAGCGCTAAAGGCACCCCAAAAATCCAGTTGGCCTTCAGCGAAGGTGGCCACAGCAGCGCCAAAAAGTGGGGCAGGAATTCCGCACTGCGTCCGTAGGCGACAAACACAGACTCCGTTGGGATGAGTGGGCAGCTTTCAAGGCTACAAAAGGGCAAGGCAAACAACACCATCGGTAGAAGACCCGCCAATCCAACGCCAAGCGCTTGCCACAGCTTGCGTTGCCGGAGCGATCGCCTCAGACTTAGGCTTTACCTGCACTACAGCACGAACCTGTCCCGCGCCGAGCTGCTGCAATCGGCTTATGACCGCCAGCTTTACCCCTGTGGTGCGCGACGCTTCTCCTGGAGTAGCGCCACCCTTCAGCAAGTCTAAGAACTGCATCACACCAGTCTGTAGTGCCCCATCTTTGGAAATGGCCTGACGGGCGATCGCCACCTCTAGACCCGCCTGAACCTGCTCAACCTTTACAGGGGTTGCTGCCAGCGAGACTGCGGCGATAAATGGCGCGACAAAAAGCGTTATTGCGTGGCTAAAGGGGCTTTTCATGAATTTTCTACCTAATCTTGTTTTCAACACGCTGAAGGATCTTCAGCACAGTGTTTGCATTTCCCGATAGGCTGCTTAGCTGACTGCTTCCACTAACGAGAGCTGCTGAGATTAGCCCAATCAGTACAAGAGTGCTGAAGATTGACCAACCTAAATTACCTTTCCCAGTCCAGAGAACGTCTTGACGGGTTATGGCGATCCACTGCTTCAGCTTGAACAGGGTTATCGTCTGGTCGTTGTTCGACTCGTTGCTCTGGTTGCTCTGGGGGTTTTGGTCGCTCTGGCTGTTTTGGCGTAGGCTGGCGTTTAGCTCT
>JBGSVR010000096.1:0-2537 GCA_041752855.1 Thermosynechococcaceae cyanobacterium | reverse complement strand
ATGCATTGCATGGTCAAATCCATCTACTCCAATTAAAGACAGTAGACCAGACCGACATTGCCGCGCCGCCACTTCAAACGCTTCCGCCCCGATCCGCCCTCTAATAACGCGCAGCAGACCCATCGGCTGACTTTGCTCAGGTGCCTGAATTTGTTCTAAGCCATATAAACTTAGTAGCCCTGCGCCAACAGCCTGCGGGTAATCGCCCAGTCGGTAGTAACTTTCGGCTAAGTAAGACCAGTTCAGCCCTTGCAAATACAAATCGCCAGAGCGCTGAGCCGCCTGTAGCCCCTGCTGAAGATACACAATCGCTTCATCGTGCTGCCCTAGTAAACCGTAGGCAATGCCCAAGCTGTTGCAGCACAGCGCCTGACTTTGGCGATCGCCCAGCTTTTCTGACAACCTCAACCCTTCCTTGAGGTACCCAATCGCTACCTCAGACGCTTCCGGTATTAACCGCTCAATCTGCTGCGCCGTCAAAATTTGGGCATAGCCTAAGTTGGTGAGAGCATTGGCTTCACCTAGGCGATCGCCGCGTTGCCTTGCCAAAATTAAAGCCCGCTGAGCATAGCTTGTTGAATTGGCGTAACGCTTTTGAGCAATAAACGTGCGGCTGATGTGGTTGAGGTTGGCAATTTCGCAGGGGGTGTCATTGGCAGCTTGGGCTATTTCTAGCGCCTGCTGATGGAACGACAGCGATCTCTCAATCTGTCCCATGGCTCGCTGCGAATAGCCCAAGAGCGTCAGCATTCGCGCTTTTTCTTGAGTACCTTCAGCCTGCCGAAGGGGTTCATCAAGGTAAGTAAGCGCATCTTGGAGATGACGGCCTGACAGCAGGGCAAACACACCGCCATAGAGCGGAAAGTAAGGACGCTGGGTAAAGGCGCGCAAGGTTTGTAGCGCCATCTGAAAACAACCTTGGCTGAGGGGTTCGCGGTTGTGAATATTGAGCGTAGCGGCCTGTCCAATGCCAGCAGAAAGCTGCCCCCAAAGCACCGCAAACGAAAGAAACGTGGCGATCGTCTGTTGGGTGCCCCATTTAGAATCGTAGGGCTGCTGCTCAAACCACGTCACAAGACCGCGCTGGGTCAACTGAAGCGTGAGCGCTAAATCTACCCAGTCTTGCAGCGTATTGTCTGCGTTACCAAGGCTATCGGCAATGGGCTGGTTGAGGGCTAACCCCTGAAATAGCGACCTCAGCAGCGGACGGCTCATCTGCTGTGACCAGAGCTGCCACGGCCCCCGCTGACCAGGAGTGCCGTCAAACCCCAAGGTGCCTTGGCTTTGCTCATACATCCAGCTCACTAAGTGAGGCTCCAACGCTTTCCAAGAGGCCAATCCTGCTCGAATGCCCGTAATCACCTCCTGAAGATCCTCGTTAGAAGAACCCATCATAGAGACAGTTTGATTGAGCGTACCTGCTAATTGCTTAAGCTGCTCTAGGGTTAGAGGCTGTGCCTGGTTTGCATCTAATACATTTACCCAGGCGGTGAAATACTGGTCGGGTTGAGATCTCAGGATGACTTGGGTTGCAGCGGCGATCGCATTACTCGCCCCCTGATCTTTTTGATACCGCTCCCACTCACCCTGAATGGTCTTGAGCGCCCTTAAGCTGCGGGTAGCTTTAGCCTGCTTGAGTTCGTCTATGGCGTTGGTGACGGCTAACTGTGTGGTGGCTAACTGCTCTTGAAGACATTCCTCTAAAATTTCTGCCGAATCGGGTTCTAAATCCTGCACCAGCTCACGATAAACCTGCTCCTTAGAAGGAAGTTGCCCTTTGAGCACTTTTTGAACGAGTTCAGTTAAGAGCGTGTGATAGCGATCGCGCAAGAGATGATCCTCGAAAAGCAGCAGGTATCTGTGCCTTCGATGATAACAGTCCTAGCTCACTAGAACAGAGTGAGCCTTTCAGGATATAGCTGGTTGAGCGAAGTCGAAACCAGCGGCGCAGACAGCCAATCTAGAAGTGTCGCTAAAACCAAATGGATAGACACCTAAACTGGGTTATCGCCTCGACTCCGCTCAGCGAGCAAACATTGTTACGCTGCCTATGAGTATTTAATCAATTCTGTAGTAGTAAATAGCTTTTAGTAACACAACATTAGGTCGTTCCAGTCATAGCTTTAGAGCCTATAGAAATCTGTGCGGGCAGAGGGCAGGGCATAGACCGATCGCCCGACCACGTTGTAAAGGTTTCTTTGTCTTGATAGTGCCGTGGCGTATCTAGCATAATCTGCCACACCTGCTTAAAGGGGAGCAAATGAAATCGTTCTGGATAGTGCTGAAGCAACAGTGCCTGCACCAAGGGATAGTAGTCCGAATTCATCCCTGGAAAAAGATGATGCTCGGTGTGATACGAAAAGTTAAAGTGCAGCACGTCAATCCATTGGGGCACTTTTAGCGAAACGCTGTTGAGCAGCGGGTCGTTAATGGCAGTCATGGGCGACAGCATGTGGTTGGTGTAAATATAAAACATGACCCCCGCATAGCCAATCCAGAGGGGTAAAAAGTAACTCAGAATGAGTTTGATGGGGTCA
>JBGSVR010000095.1:0-3105 GCA_041752855.1 Thermosynechococcaceae cyanobacterium | reverse complement strand
AGTATAGGAGCCTCTAAACCCTCCGATTTTGATGAGCATCTGAAGGCGCTCGATCTATTAGAACAAACTGACGAAGTGCTTCCTGCCATTTTGGCGCGGCTGGAGGAAGCGGCAATTTCAACCCTTGGCAAAGATTGGCATAAGACCTGGCACCAAGGCTTACCCTCCCATGAAGCGACGCCTGGTGGTATAAACATCCCTAGCATTTTATGGTTATGGAACTTAGCGAATGCCTACGACTTAGAAGAGTATGCAAAAACTCGCTACAACCTTTTGGGTAATGGCGGGCATTGGTTTGCAGGTCAACAGGCCACCCAAATTGATACCCTAGATCTTCAGGCCAGTCTTCTCGATAGTCCTAACGCAGCTCAAATTCCAAGTATTTTGAAGGCGGCTCATAGTCGCTTTGGCAGCGAATCCGTAAAGCGACTTTCTCAACAGGATTAAAATTTCGCGCCAAGTTTGTAGGATGGGTTGAGGCACGAAACCCATCCTACAAAGGCTTATAAAAGGGCAAGATCAAGACGTTTTTTGCTGCACTCTACAAAAATCCGACTAACATAGTAATCAATTCCAGTCATTCAGCCTCTATTCACTTCAGGAGAAATAGCCATGTCTTGGCGCGGCTCAACAACGATCCAAGATCGAATTTTTTCAAGTTTGCCTTACCTATTGCCTTTGACCAGCAGCATCGGGTTTTCAAGTGCGGTACTACAAGAGATTCCGACATTAGGAACAGTGCTTGCCCCTCTGCTTTTGCCCGTGCTGTGGCTTTATCGAACGCTACCCTTTGCTAGCCTGATCATCTTTTTTGCTCTGTTTCTACTGGTTGTGCGCAATGAAAAGGTGCCGCACATGATTCGCTTCAACACCATGCAGGCGCTTTTGGTAGATATTTTAATGGTGGTGGTTGGCCTTGTTCTGCCCATTTTAGGTCGTGTGGATAGCTCTAACTTAGTCGTCGTTGCCTTATCTAGTACGGTATTTATTGGGGTACTAGCGATTGTGATTTTTTCTGTTGTGCAGTCCCTGCGGGGTCTGTATGCAGAAATTCCAACGCTGTCAGATGCCGCCTACATGCAGGTTCGCTAGAGATGGGGTAAGAATATCCTTACCCCATGAAGGGCTTCAGTGCTGAATTCGTCAAGAGATCTTCAAAACAGCAGCGGCAGAATGTCTCCTGTCTGGTCTAGAATTGTAAAGCCTTGCTTTTAGCGCTGCCTCATTCATCGACTTAATGTGATGCTCGACCGATGCAGAATGGCGTTTAAGAGCCGTATTGTCCATAAGGAAATCCAAATTCATGACCACTTACGAAACGATCTACATCTTGCGCCCTGATTTGGGCGAAGAGCTGGTCGATCAAGCCATTGCAAAGTATCAAACTCTCCTCAAAGATCAAGGCGCTGAGAATATTGAAGTTCAGCACCGAGGCCGTCGTCGTCTTGCCTACGATATTCGTAAATTCCGTGAGGGGATTTATGTGCAGATGAACTATGAAGCTGCGGGTACCGCAATTTCTGTGATGGAACGAGCCATGCGAATTGGAGAAGATGTAATTCGCTATTTGACCATTAAGCCAGAAGAGATTGCTCCAGACGAAGAAGAGGCAACAGCCGAAGCCGTCTAGGGTTTTGCCCCGCTGATTGCAAGCGTAAAATGATTAAAGTGACAAAGCTCGGTTTAGCTGTAATGCTGCCGAGCTTTGTTGTGAAATGGTAAATTAACGGCAGTGGTACTGGAGTAATGTAAGCGTGAACCCTAGCGACGCCAATCTTTCTGATGCAGTTGAGCAAGAGTTAGCCCAACTCCGTCGCCAGCTTCAGCTTCGCGATCAGCTTGTAGAGCAGTTGTCTACAGAGCTGTTTCGCATGGTCAAAGCGCACCCCCCTGCGTTGCCTCCGGCTGGTTCATCCACTTCTTCTGCGCTGGCCTTAACGCCCCAAACGCCTGAAGCATCTTTACGAGAGGATTTGAGACGGCTTGAGGAGCAAATCGAGTTTTATCAGTCTCAAATTGATAAGCGTGATCAGGAAGTAGGCCGTTTACAGAAGTCTTGTCAGGTGTTGAGCGATCGCAACCAGATGCTGGAGCGCATCATCCAGGAACTACCGGAAGTGTACCGTCAAAAATTTGCAGACCGTTTAGATGCGGTTAAGTCTAAGTTCCAGTCACTCCAAACCGAAAACAGACGGCTGCATGGTGAGCTTCAGCAGGTGAATGCTCGGCTGCTGCCTGAAGGTAGAGTGCCTAAAAAGAGTTAAAAATCCTCCATTTAGCTGATTTTTTGAGTGTAATAGTCTACCGAAATTAGGTTCTCTGAGAGCTGTCTAAAGGCGTAGATTCCTATATATAACCTTAACCTATCGAGGTTTGACGCTTTTTGCAGCAAGGATGCCTGTGAACAATATTGACGAACGTGCAAAACACCTCAAACAATCTCTAGTGGCGTTTGTGTTAGATGCGGAAGGGGATTTGGCGATCGCCCTAGAAGCCTTCACTGCTGAGCATCTTGACCGTCTTCCCAAATCTCAGCCCCAGGGTAGCGCCCAAACTGATTTAGCCGTTGACTGTTTTTTGACGCAAGGCCGCGTGGGTAATAAAACCCCACTAGACTTTTACTTGAAATATCACACAGACCTAAGCCAAGAAGACCGTACATTACTGGCAGGATGGACTCAGAGCTTTACAGGGTTATTTACCGTAACCCAAACGCTTACGGATGGGTTTGAACTTAAGAACTGGCTCACAGAGAAACGCTACGTTGTTAGAGCAGTGGGGTTACAGCCACCCGAACAAATTGCTCGCCTACAGCCGAATGAAATTGTTATCACCCGCCTTGCGCCCATTGCTGAAGCAGAGTGGATGTTTTTTAGCGCCTTTACGCTATTAGGGAAACTGGGCAAACCGAAGCTTGCCGTCGCAGTTGGAAATTTTAAGAAATGCTACCCCGAAGATCTCTATGGAGATGCCCCAGAACTGCTTGAAGAAGCTTGGCGCTCCGTTGAGCAATCTCATCAAGAATGGCTCGATTTTTTTGGAAGCGAAGAAGTTACCTTGCCAGGGTATAAAGCAAATCAGCAGCTACAGCTTTTTCAAGAACGC
>JBGSVR010000094.1:0-6683 GCA_041752855.1 Thermosynechococcaceae cyanobacterium | reverse complement strand
AGGTTCATGAGCCTTCCTCTGTGTGGATGAATCACGGATCTTAAATACTTTTCTAGCATTCCCCAATCCTGCTTAGTTGAATCACTAGCTTATTTATTATCCTGCGATCGCCTCAACCTCTCGTCAAATAGACGACATTACCTCGTCGATCTCCAAGCAATGCCCCGTATTTAGACTAACTCCGCAAGCTGACCTGAAATTTATCTTCTAAGGCATCTCGCACCTTTTGGTGAACAGGGTTTACCTCTTCATCGGTGAGGGTACGGTCTTCGGCGCGGTAAATTAGTCGAAAGGCTAAGCTGCGCTGACCTGCGGGGACATGTTCGCCTCGGTATTCATCAAATAGTTCAATAGAGGACAGCAAACTGCCGTTAAATGCAGAAGCGGCCTTTTGCATAGTGCGCTCAATTTCTGAGACCGAAACCTCTGTCCCTACAAAAAAGGCTAAATCGCGATCTGTGGCAGGAAACATCGAGTAGGGCTTGAAGGCCGAAGAAATACGCTGCTGTCGTTCGATCGCCTCGAGTAACGCGCCTAAATCTAGCTCGAACAAGTAGACATCTTCCGGCAGATCCCGCTCTTGCCGCAGTTGAGGGTGCAGTTGCCCAAAGCGTCCCAAACGTTCACCATTAATCCACAGCGAAGCGGTTCGGCCTGGGTGTAGTCGAGGCTCCTGGCGATCGGGCTGGTACTCAACCGTTAGCCCCAATCTATTAAAAGTGCGATCTAGAATGCCCTTGGCCTCAAACCAAGAGAGCATAGCGCCGTCAGCCTTAGCTTTTTGAAGCCATTTGCCCTCAGAAGGCTTACCGCTGATCACCCCACCTAGGGCATTGGCTTCGGCAAGGCCATCTTCTTCTTTCCAGAAAATGCGACCGATCTCAAAGCCATTGAGAGGGCCATTGCCCTGCTCTAGGTTGAACCCAAACGCCGTCAGCAGTCCGCTCAGCATTTCGGTACGCAACGCCGAAAACTCGGTCAGGAGTGGGTTAGAAACCACGATCTGCCTTGCGCTCCCTGCCTCGCTGGGCTTTGTCCAGGTGTAGTGCATTAATTCCGTTAACCCACTGGCACGAAAGGCTTCTCGCACTCGGCGCAGCAGCACGTCATCTATTGCCAGATACCCTGGCTCTGTTTTCGCTGGCAAGGTTTCGCAGAATTGATCATAGCCGTGGAGCCGCGCAATTTCTTCAATGAGGTCAATTTCGCGCTCAATGTCACGATTGCGGTGGGGCGGCACCTCGACCGTCCATACGTCTGCCTGTGCAGTAGGCGTTAGGCTAAAGCTTAAAGACTCTAACAGCGCTATTACCTGCTCTGCCGTCAGTTCTTCAAGGGCTTCGTCTACGCCATTACCTTCTAATGGCCCTAGAATCTGGTTGACTCGTGCCAGTCGCAGTTCGATGGTGCGCTGAATGGGCGATCGCCCATCTACTTTCTGCTGAGCCACGACCTTCGCGCCTGCCAAGTCTTGCAGCAGCATTAGGGCATGATTACAGGCAATATCAAGCTGAGCTTCATTGACGCCGCGCTCGTACCGCGTAGAGGCTTCTGTACGAAGTCCGCCCTGGGCGCGCGCTGAGCGACGCACGGTAATAGGGCTAAATAGCGCCGCCTCTAGCACAATTGCCGTAGTGGTTTCGCGTACTTCTGTGTCTTGACCGCCCATGACCCCTGCCAATGCGACGGGCTGGTCATTGGCGGTAATGATTAGGCTTTGGGGGGTGAGCGATCGCCCTTGTCCATCTAATGTCGTTATGGTTTCATCAGCTTGGGCAAAGCGCACGCCTAGGCTTAAGGAACTGCTGCCTGTGAGTGTGGAGATCGCATCGGCATCAAAGGCGTGAAGCGGTTGACCCCACTCCAGCAAAATATAGTTAGTGATATCTACCACATTATTAATGGGTCGAATCCCTGCGGCCTCAAGGCAGCGCTGGAGCCAGTCAGGGGAGGGAGCGATCTTTACGCCTTCTAATCGAGTTCCAATATAGGCAGTGCAGGCTTTTGACTCGGTAATGGTGACATCTAGATCATTACTTTTAGACGCAATGTTTAGATCCGGAATTTGCGGAAGATTCAGCGGCTTGCCTGTCAGTGCCGCCACTTCACGGGCAATGCCGACCATGCTCAGCGCATCGGCACGATTTGCCGTCGAAGATAAATCCAAGATGGTGTCGTCTAGCGCCAGTAGTGGACGCACATCATCGCCCACCTTAACCGACTGCACTTCGGGGTCAAAAATGTAGATGCCTTCAGATTCTTTGGTTAGCCCCAGCTCTGAAAGAGAGCAAATCATGCCAGCAGAGCCAATGCCACGCAGCTTAGCAGGCTTAATTTTAAGATCGACCTTGGGTAAGTAAGTCCCCAGTGTTGCCACAGGCACCAATAGCCCTTCCGCCACATTAGGCGCACCACAAACAATCGTTGAAGGCTCCGCCTGCCCAATATCTACCGAACAAACCCGCAGTTTATCGGCATTGGGATGCTTTTCACAGCTCAGCACCTTGCCCACAACAACGCCATCTGCCCAAGTTTGACGATCTTCAATATCTTCAACTTCAAAACCCGCCAA
Source organism: Thermosynechococcaceae cyanobacterium (assembly GCA_041752855.1). Classification (GTDB taxonomy): domain Bacteria; phylum Cyanobacteriota; class Cyanobacteriia; order Thermosynechococcales; family Thermosynechococcaceae; genus JAAURS01. The sequence continues at coordinate 4,111 of JBGSVR010000094.1, read as the reverse complement.
AGTCAGCCGTTCTGCTAGAACCTCAGGCGACCAGTCAAAGGCGACCAACGTGCGAAGCCAGTTTAGAGAAATTTTCATGCGTAGGAGTTGGGTTTAATAAGTAAAAAATGGGAGAAACGGACTTCTGGGATTTAGACGCTGGTGATCGCTTCAGGCTCGGGGGCAGCTTCAGAGCCTTCTAGGAATTCTTCAATGGAGCGATCGCGCAGACGGCAGCTATTGTGAGCGGTAACAGCCTGGGCATGAAGGGACGCGGACCCCTGCCTCAAAGACCTCACCTCTAGCTCCAAAGACTCAATCCGATCCATTAGGTAACGAATGGCCTGAGCTTCAGAGTCGGGTAAACGGGCATGGTCGAGGGGATTGACCTTCACCCCTTCGCGATATACCACACGGCCTGGAATACCAACCACTGTGCAGTCCGGCGGCACGGCTCGCAGCACAACCGAGTTAGCCCCAATGCGCACATTGCTGCCGATCTCAATATTGCCCAGCACTTTTGCACCTGTACCTACCACCACATTATTGCCCAGAGTCGGGTGACGTTTTCCACATTCTTTCCCCGTCCCCCCCAGGGTGACACCCTGATAAATCAGGCAGTAGTCACCAATAATAGCGGTTTCACCAATCACAACCCCCATGCCGTGGTCAATAAACACCGAGGAGCCAATCTGAGCGCCAGGGTGAATTTCAATACCCGTCAAAAAGCGGCTGGTGTTAGAAATTAGGCGCGGGACAAGCGGGATGCTAAAGCGATACAGCCAGTGGGCAAAGCGATGAAGCCACAGCGCCTGGAGGCCAGGATAGCAAATCAGAACCTCCAACACATTGCGCGCGGCAGGATCTTTCTCAAAAATGATATCGAAGTCGGCCTTGAGGGTCTTCAGCACTGGGAGTTCCCAATTTTCTCTAATTGCCATCTCCTATGGTACTGGGATGAGAAGCGTTTTGCAGAAGCATTGAAATACCTCAACCTGTATTCCGCATTCCTGCTGCAATGCCGTTAATGGTGAGCAGTGCGCCGCGCAGTAGCTCGGCTTTACTGGTAGTAGGACCAAAGGTCACGGCGTTATGATGCTCTCGCAGTCGCTTTAGCAGCAGCACCTGCAAGAAATTGAGGGGCACAATGGTGCCGTTGCGAAGCTGAACCGATCGCTGTAAAGCAACATCGCCATCTAATAGCCGCTGATGCCCCGTTATTTTGAGGATCAAATCTCGTGCCAGATAATATTCGGTGGAGATTTGCTCAAACAGCTCCTCAAACCGAGCCATGTCAGCGGGGTCGCTTAACTGCTCAACGTAGTGATGGGCAATCTGAAGATCGACCTTAGATAGGGTCATCTCCACTTTTGACACCACCATCTTAAAGAACGGCCACTTGTAGTAGAAGTAGCGCAGCAGCGAAAGGTGATCGGTTTCGTTAGCGTCTAAAAAGTCTTTAAGGGCGGTGCCCACACCGTACCAAGCGGGGAGTAAAAAGCGGCTTTGAGTCCAGCTAAAGACCCAAGGAATCGCCCGTAAGCTTTCGATGCTCTTTTTCTGCTGGGGCTGGTTAGGGCGACGGGCTGAGCGAGAGCTGATTTGAAGCTGGCTAATTTCTTGGATGGGGGTGATTTGATGAAAAAATTCAACAAAGTCTTCTTGCCCGTACACCAGGGCGCGGTAATGTTCGCGAGATCGCACCGATAACTCCTCCATGATGTCGTGCCACGGCTCAATGTTGTCCATGGTGGAGTGGAGGAGGCTGGCCTGAATAACGGCGGTGGTGATGGTTTCTAGATTGTAGAGCGCCAACTCCGGTAGGGAGTATTTAGAGGCCAGCACTTCGCCCTGCTCGGTGATTTTAATGCGGCCGTTCACGCTGTTCCCAGGCTGAGCTAAAATCGCTTCGTAGGCAGGGCCGCCGCCGCGACCCACAGAGCCGCCGCGCCCATGAAAGATGCGCAGTGTTACGCCAAAGCGTTGCGCCGTGAGGTTAAGCACCTGCTGTGCTTTATAAATTTCCCAGTTGCTGCTGAGAAATCCTGAGTCTTTGTTGCTGTCTGAGTAGCCCAGCATTACCTCTTGCAAAATGCAGGGAGTAAGTACTTCTGTCGGCTTATCGTGATTGCTTTGACCCTCTACGGCAGCGGCAACAGAGCGCCCCCCAGAGGCTAGGTAGCTCACATAAAACGGCAGCTCAAAAAGCTGAGTCATAATGCCAGGGGCACGTCTAAGGTCATCTACTGTTTCAAACAGCGGCACTACTTCTAGCGTCCCTTTGCCTGTCACCGGATCGTACAATCCTGCTTCTTTGGACAGCAGCAGTACCTCGAGGAGATCGCTGGCATCATGGCACATGCTGATGACGTAGGTGCGGCAGATGTTGATACCAAACTCTTCTTGCAAACGCCGAATCATCCGAAAGGTTTCGATGGTTTCTTTGGTGGGTTCTGAGAAGGGCAATTCTGACGGGATCAAAGGCCGACGGGTTTGGAGTTCGGTCGCCAGCCACAACGTCCGCTCATCTTCGGAGAGGTTGTTGTAGGGCTTGGGCAAAATTTCGAGGTAGGCCACAATTTCGGCGATCGCATCGGAATGGCGAGTACTTTCTTGACGAATATCTAGCTCGACTAAATTGAATCCAAAAATCTCGACTTGACACAGGAGATTATCCAGTTCTCGGCAAGTTAAGCCCGTCGCCCGAAGATTTTCTTGAATAAGTTGCAGTTCGGTTAAAAACTCTTGTTCTGAAGCATAAAAATGAGGCTGTAGACCTATGGTAGAGGGTGATTGGGTCGCAGGAGGCGCACCTGTATGGGGCGTGACAAGGGGGCTTTGGAACGTGACCTGCTGCTGGTTGCGATCGCTAGTATTTTTCAGCCGCTCCAAAATGTAAGTCAGCTTAAGACGATAGGGTTCTTGGCGAAAGCGGATTGCCAACTGATTGTAGATATCTGGCATCAAGAGCTGGTCTTGCTCTAAAGACTCCAGTAGGCTGGACTGTACATCGCTCCAGTGCATGGAAAGACTTAACAGCGTCACCAGCTTTTTGACGGATTCAATGTATTTGTCAATGACCACATTGCGCTGATAGCAGGCAGTCTGCCAAGTAATGTCTGGCGTGACAGAGGGGTTGCCATCTCGATCTGCCCCCACCCAAGAGCCAAAGCGACAGAAGCTGTAGCTAGGCGGCTTCAGCTTTGGAAAATACTGCTGAATGGACTGGGTTAGGCGGCGATGGAGCTGCGGAATGGCATGGAACATAACCTCTTTGAAGTAGTGGAGGCTGTATTCCACCTCATCCATGACGGTGGGCTTAAACTGGTGCAGCTCGTCGGTTCGCCACCAGAACCGAATTTCTTCCATTAGCTCAATACGGAAGGCATCCACCTCCCAACTGGCGCGCACGTTGGCAGCAAGCCCTGCCTCTACGCTGTCGAGACGGCCTAAAATTTTGGCAATCCGTCGCTGCTTATCTCGAATGGTTTGGCGCACAATTTCGGTGGGGTGCGCGGTAAAGACCAGCTTGACATCAAGGGCATTAATCAGGCGTTGAATTTGCTGGGGCGGGACGTTTAGCCCTTTGAGCTTAGGGAACAGCCATGAAAAAGTCCCCGCATTTTGACCGCCACTGGCTCCGTCATATAGACTGCTCTCCATCCGCTCCTTTTGACCACTGCGCGAGTCGGCAAAATGGATGGGATTAGCGCCACTCATTGCCGTTTCGGGTCGAGGAGCGGACTTCAGCACCTCTGAACTGACCATCAACTGCCCAGGGCTGTGAGTCCGAATAATGCTGTCTTCTTGTTCGTAGTGCTGCTCAACGGTGTTGATGAGCTGAAAGTACAGCGCAAAAGCGCGGGCGGCTCGTACCGCTTCCTCTAGCTCTAGCTTTTCAACCACCTTTAACACTTCAGTTTGGGGGATGGTGGGAGCCTGCCCTTCTGGCGAACACATCGCCCTTAACTGCTGAAGTAAATCCACCAGTTCTTGACCGCATTCCTCGCGCAGGACGGCTTCTAACAGATCTTCGATGACCTTGATCCGATGTTGCAGCAGCAAATCAATGCTGGCATGGGACAACAGGTCTGTATTGGCGCGATTTAGGGTAGAACTCATACGCAAAGAT
>JBGSVR010000093.1:0-1851 GCA_041752855.1 Thermosynechococcaceae cyanobacterium | reverse complement strand
TACCTTGCCGAATCCGTATACTTCCTTGAGACAGGGTGTTTTGAAGGCAAGCATTAAAATAAATGGCTGAAAGGTATAGTAGGAATACATTCTAGCAGTTTTTGAGTGCTGTTTTTTGGGCACTTATGAGAAATATGGGTTAAGGTAAACCGTACAATGACAGACACTCTACAAGAGCAAGAAGCTGAAGACTTTAAAACGTGGATTAAGCTTTACATGAGTCGATGCTCTGCCATCATTCATGGGTTTGATGCTTTGGTTAATCAAGACCATTTAGCCTACTGCTCAATTCCTCGCCAGAAGATAGAGTATTCTGATTAGCAACGGCTTTTGATACATGAACGCTTTGTTGCTGTATGCGGTAATACTTCACGATGGAAGACCTTCTATACCGAGGCTTTCAGTATTTATCTCGCTACAATGGCTGGATTGCTTGGAATCTATTTTTAGCGTTTATTCCACTCTGTCTTAGCTTTATTCTGTTCAGAAAGTCCTCCATCCTCATACGCAGGAGTGCGACACCTGCACGACTGTCTCCGTTTAGGGATAGCGGTCGTAACGCACCTCCATCTAAATCGTTGGCATGGTGGATTTTGTTATTGGTGTATGGGGCATTTTTGCCCAATGCCCCCTATGTATTGACAGATATTATTCACCTGATTCAGGCGACTTGGGACACCCCTTCAGTCTGGGTGATTACGCTGTTTTATATTCCGCTTCATTTGGGGGCGATCGCCATTGCCTTTGAGGCTTATGTGGTGTCACTCATTAATCAAAGCGCCTACCTCCGCCAGGCGGGGCTAAAGCAATACATTTTTGGCGTCGAGCTGCTCACCCATAGCCTGTGTGCTGTGGGCATTTATTTAGGGCGTTTTTTAAGGTTCAATAGCTGGGATCTGGTGACGGGGCCTCAGAATGTTTTGCTGGCAACCCTCAATGACTTAACCGGAAAGCGTCCTTTGGCGGTCATTTTAGCGACGGTGCTGATTTTAACGGTGCTGTACTGGATGATGAAGCAGGTCACGATTGGCCTTTTGCTGCGCTTTCGAGAGCTGCGCCATGATCAGCACACCTTTGATTAATGGCCCTTCGGCTCCGCTCCCTTCGACAGGCTCAGGACACAGCAGGGCACAATCTCTAGTCTCTAGCTGGCTGAGCGGCGTGTCCTGAGCCTGTCGAAGGGAGTCGAAGGGAGTCGAAGCCAGCGGTAGGTTGATCCCAAAAACTACCTCAATCATTCGTCAAATGGAGCTACACCGTAAAGTTGGTATCCGCCCCTTGGGCTGCCTGCCAACTCCGAGCGTCATAGTATAAGTCCTCTAGGGTGATGTCGTGAAGGATAGACTTGAGGCGTTGTCCCAGTCGTTTCCAGACGGCTGCTGCCACCCAATCTTCGGCATTAGCGCGGTCTTCTTGAGCCGCCACGGGAAACGGCTCATCCCATTCGCCAATGGCCTCTAGAATTTGACCCAGAGAAATCTGAGCAGGCGATCGCGCTAACTGATAGCCCCCTTGAGAACCTCGCACCGAGCGCACAATCTCGGCCCTGCGTAACTCAATCAGCAGCTTTTCTAGGTAGGGTGCTGGCAGCGATTGACGCAGAGCAATATCGGTCACTGACGCGGGGCCATAGCGGGGCTGAAGGCTGAGGTCTAGGAGCGCCTTGAGGCTGTAGTGCCCACGGGTGGTTAGCTTCATGCAGGTTGTGCCGGAAATATCAAAAAAAGGTGATGGGTGGGTAGCAGATTGAACCCAAAATCAGCTAAAGTCAGGCATCAATAAGTTTCCGCACTTTTTATTTTAAAGCTTTAACCTTGAGCTATCTTCCTTTGTCCATGCCACACTCTTTTC
>JBGSVR010000092.1:0-9089 GCA_041752855.1 Thermosynechococcaceae cyanobacterium | reverse complement strand
CACGGCATTGACATTACGGCTTTGGGCGGGTTTTCTTCCATTATTTTTGAAAATTTTAACCTAGAGCGCATTACCCGCGTTCGAGATATTGACCTGGATATCCGGCGGTTTACCACAGGCAATACCCATACGGCCTACATTATCTGTCGTCAAGTTGAGCAGGCCTCTCAGCAGTTAGGGCTAGATTTAGCAAAGTCTACCGTAGCGGTGTGCGGCGCAACGGGCGACATTGGCAGCGCCGTTTGCCGTTGGCTTGATGCGCGCACCGACGTAGACGAGCTGCTGCTGGTAGCGCGTAACCAAACCCGTCTCCAAGATCTCCAGGCAGAGCTAGGGCGCGGCAAAATTGTGCTTCTAGAAGAAGCGCTGTCTCTGGCAGATATTGTAGTGTGGGTTGCCAGTATGCCCAAAGGCGTTGAGATTGACCCCACAACGCTTAAGCCGACCTGCCTCATGATTGATGGGGGCTATCCTAAAAATTTAGCAACCAAAATTCAGGCTCCTGGCGTTCATATTTTGAGCGGCGGCATTGTGGAGCATTCCCTAGATATCGACTGGAAAATCATGAACATTGTCAATATGGATACGCCTTCACGGCAGCTCTTTGCCTGCTTTGCCGAGGCCATGCTTTTAGAATTTGAGCAGTGGCACACCAATTTTTCCTGGGGACGCAATCAAATTACCGTGGAGAAGATGGAGAAAATTGGTCATGCTTCGGTTCGGCATGGGTTTAGACCACTTTTACTACCGTCGCTCACGGAATAATAGAGGTTTTATTGGGGAATCGCTCATACCCTTAACAAGGTATTTCTTGATACAGTTTTCTAGTTCATTTCTTTAAGCGCGCCCCTTCCTGGTTGAAGGTATTGATGGATGGCAGCTTCTAATCGCAAAATTCAGCTTCTTGATTTTGAAAAGCCTTTGGTCGAGCTACAAACGCGCATCGACCAGATTCGTCAGATTGCGGAAGAGAACGGTGTTGACGTAACCGACAACCTTAAGCTCCTAGAAGCGCGGGCAACCCAGCTTCGCCAAGAAATTTTTGGTAGCCTCACGCCCATGCAGGAACTTCAGCTTGCGCGACATCCCCGTCGCCCTAGTACCCTCGACTACATCCAGGCCATTAGTGACGAGTGGATGGAGCTTCATGGCGATCGCCGTGGCGGTGACGACCTGGCGCTGGTGGGCGGTGTGGGTCGCATTGATGGGCAGCCTGTGCTGATGCTGGGGCAGCAGAAAGGGCATGACACCAAAGATAACGTCACCCGTAACTTTGGCATGGCAAGACCCTGCGGCTATCGCAAAGCTATGCGGCTGATGAATCACGCCAACCACTTTGGAATGCCTATTTTGGCCTTTATTGATACCCCTGGAGCCTGGTCTGGATTGGACGCGGAAGAATTTGGGCAAGGAGAGGCGATCGCCCGAAACCTGCGAGATATGTTTAGCCTCGATGTGCCGATTATCTGCACTGTCATTGGCGAAGGCGGGTCGGGGGGTGCCCTTGGCATTGGCGTGGGCGACCACATTCTGATGTTTGAGCATTCAGTCTATAGCGTGGCCTCCCCTGAAGCCTGTGCTGCCATTCTCTGGCGCGATGCTCAAAAAGGCTCACAGGCTGCGGATGCGCTCAAAATTACGGCAAAAGATCTGTTAGGGCTGGGGCTGATCGACCAAATTTTGCCAGAGCCGTTGGGGGGTGCCCATGCAGACCCCGTCAAGGCCGCTGATATTCTCAAAACCTCCCTCATGGAAATCTTGGCTCAGCTACAGGTGCTGTCGCCAGCCGAGCGTAAGGCCAAACGCTACGATAAGTTCCGAAATATGGGTGTTTTTGTCGAGCGGGCTTAGGCTTTAAGTCAATAGATAATCTCAATCTTGTCTGCAAGATGAGAGCTATTTGTCAATGTTTTGTGAAAACTTGTTTCTTGAGTAAAGACTCCCACAAGATTATGGGAGTTGCCAAAAACCCTGAAGCCTAACACCTGAAAGAGTTTTCTGATATTAAACCCGTACTGAAGTCGCGGTGATATAATAAGCGAAGTTTAACATTTGTTAAGATGTCTTAGAGCGCACAGTTCTATTGCCTTTTTGCAAACTACTCACGCACCTTTTAGAATCTTTGATGTCAACTTCATCTCCTCAGCGTGCCCTCATTACAGGAGCCAGTCGCGGTATTGGTAAGGCTACAGCGCTTGCGTTTGCGAAGGCTGGCGTATCAACTGTTTTGCTAGGCCGATCCATCGATCAGCTTCAGTCAACAGCAGAAGAGGTAAAAGCGTTGGGTGCAGAGGCGATCGCCTTTGGCATTGACCTCTCTGAAGTTAACCAGATCAAAGGTCGATTGGCGCAGGTCTTAGAAGCCTCTGGCTCTATAGATATTCTGGTTAACAATGCTGGCATGGGCTACACCGGAGGGCTGCTTGACACATCCCTCGCCGACTGGCAGCGGGTGCTAGATCTCAACCTGACCAGCCCGTTGCAGTGTATCCAGGCCGTTTTGCCTCAGATGCGATCGCGGCACTGCGGCACGATCATCAACGTGATTTCTGTTGCAGGAAAACAAACTTTCCCAGATTGGGGAGCCTATTGCGCCAGCAAGTTTGGCCTCATGGGGATGACCAAAGCTCTAGCGCAAGAAGAGCGCTCCTACGGCATTCGGGTGGTAGCCCTCTGTCCAGGGGCGGTCAATACGCCTTTGTGGGACAGCGATACGGTCAATGCTGACTTTGATCGCTCACAGATGTTGACCCCAGAAGATGTGGCCGATGCCATCGTCCATGCGGCGCTACTGCCCCAAAACGTCGTCCTTGACGAACTGGTGTTGATGCCCAACGCGGGGACGTTTTAGCGCAAACAGAACGTTTCCAAGTTTGCCTTTGGGGGTATTTCCGCTGGAATTAATTCTCCTTTTTGTTGTTCAGTCACCTTATTACGCTTGACTTATGACCATTTCTTCAGCCAACCTGTCCGACAGTTTCAACGTGTCTTCCGTAGCTAATCCAGCACGAGACACGCGCAGCCCATCTGCTAAGGGTGATGCGGGAGGTCCCCGAAAAGAAGTCACCCATGAAGAAATGATGCAGTCGGTCGAAACGATGCTGATTGGCATTGGGGAAGATCCTGAGCGCGAAGGGCTACTCAAAACGCCGAAGCGAGTGGCAGAAGCAATGCGGTTTCTGACCAGCGGCTATTCTCAATCTTTAGATGACCTAGTCAATGGCGCAATCTTCAACGAAGGCCATGATGAAGTGGTGCTGGTGCGCGATATCGACTTATTCAGTATGTGTGAACATCACATGCTGCCCTTTATTGGTAAAGCCCATGTTGCCTACATACCCAACCAAAAGGTTATTGGCCTCAGTAAGTTAGCTCGCATTGTTGAAATGTACTCTCGACGGCTTCAGGTGCAGGAGCGTCTGACACGGCAGATTGCAGAGGCAGTAAAAACGGTTTTAGAACCCCAGGGTGTCGCGGTTGTTATTGAAGCCAGCCATATGTGTATGTCTATGCGTGGAGTACAAAAGCCCGGGTCTTGGACTGTCACAAGTTCTATGTTAGGGGTGTTTCGGGATGACCCCAAAACACGGGAAGAGTTTCTCAACCTGATTCGTCATAAACAAAGTTTCTAAAAGTGCTGCGGCTTGCGATGACTTTCTATTTGGGATTTTTTTCCTCCAAAGCTTCAAGTGCAGCCTGACGCATGACGTCAATAGACGGCTTGTCACCTGTCCATAGCTCAAAAGCAGCGGCTCCCTGCTGAATCAGCATTTCTAAACCATCTATGGTTTGGAAGTGTTTTTGATGGGCGATCGCCAAAAGCTGTGTGGGTCTAGGCGTATAGATAAGGTCATAGATAATGGCATGGGAAGGAAGCAAATCCATTGCTTCTTCCCCTAGTGGCGATGCATCCACGTTGGGATACATCCCGATGGGCGTAGTGTTGACCACCAGCCCCACCTGAGGCAGCAGCGCGTCGAGGGCTGACCACTCATGAATCTGAATCGAAATCTGTAGTTCTGTTTGAAGCAGACTTTCCTGAAGCGCCTTAAGCTTGAGCAGGTCACGACCGACCACATGAATCGCGGCACACTGGATCTGATGACACCCTGCAATAACGGCTCGCGCTGAGCCGCCATTGCCTAAAATACAGGCTTCTGTATTGCGCCAGGTTTGATTGAGCGCCGCTAGGGGAGATACAAAACCTTGAACATCTGTATTGGTACCCACCCAGCGATCGCCGTGACGGCTGACCGTATTGACCGCGCCCACAGCCTGAGCCAGGGGTGAGATCTCCTGAAGGAAAGGCATAATGGCCTGCTTATGGGGGATGGTGACGTTAAACCCTCGATAGCCAAGAGCCACCATTCCCTTAAGGGCTGCTTCGAGATGGGTCGATTCTACCTTAAGGGGCAAATAGACGTACTCTAGAGCAGCTTGGTTTAGCTTTAAAGCACGAGCCGCCAGTGCTGCGTTATGCATCACTGGCGACAGAGAATGCTCAATGGGACATCCGATAACGCCGAGTAGCTGAGTGGTGCCCCTAATTTGAACCATAGAATTTATGCGTCCCCACAAAGACATTGAGGAAGCTTAGACCGCCTCAAAATCCTTCTCGCCGGTACGAATACGGACAATTTTTTCCACAGGCGTTACGAAGATTTTGCCATCTCCAATTTCACCCGTGCGAGCAGCCGCTACAATTTTATCCACCACCATATCGACCTGGCCGTCTTCAATAACAATCTCAATTTTGAGCTTCTGCAAAAACTCAACAGTATACTCAGAGCCTCGATAGCGCTCCGTTTGGCCTTTCTGACGCCCGAAGCCTCGAACTTCAGAAACCGTCATGCCAACGACACCTGCATTAACCAGCGCAATTTTGACTTCGTCAAGCTTAAAGGGACGAATAATGGCTTCAACCTTCTTCAATGTCTTTACTCCAGGGTTAAAACAATACTTCTTTTGACACACCCCTTTCTATCATCGCCAGTGAAGAGGTACTTGTAGCAGAATATACCGTTTTTAGCTTTGTCAGGCAAAGTCTCTTAACCACAGGCTTTTAAGTCGAAGGATTTTGAACCGCCTATTTGGTTGCATCGGGTACAGTCGAGCGGTGAAAGAAGCGACTAGAGTAAGGCATGTAAAGCCCTAGCCTGATATCCTAGGGTCGCATTCGCTGGGGTCTATTTCTATGGTAGGTAACGTTGTGGGCAAAGCTCAAAGCACTAGAATTAGAGACTAGGGGAATGTATTTTTGTATCTTTTTGCGCCTTTAGTTTTACCTAAGGGACGCAAGATTGGAGGAAACTCCGATAGGTTTATTGTTAAAGATTTGCGAGAGAAGAGGCTTGGACATGCTGGAGCGATATCGTCAACAGGCACAAGAACGCGCTGAAGCGGGCATTCCGCCGCTTCCGTTAGAGGCTCAACAGGCTACGGAGCTATGTGAGTTAATCAAGCACCCTCCAGCGGGTGAAGAAGAATTTTTGCTAAGTCTTCTGACAGACCGCATTCCCCCTGGTGTTGACCAAGCGGCCTATGTGAAGGCTGGGTTTCTGACGGCGATCGCCAACGGTACCGCCACCAGCCCTCTCGTCTCGCCCCAAGAGGCGGTGCAGCTACTGGGCACCATGATGGGCGGGTATAACGTGCGATCGCTCATTGACCTGCTGAGCCACTCCGACCCTGCTCTGGCTCAAACTGCTGCTTACAGCCTCAAAAAAATCTTATTAGTGTACGATGCCTTCCACGATGTTCAAGAACTGGCAGAGAACGGCAACTCCTATGCCCAGCAAGTGCTTCAGTCTTGGGCAGATGCCGAGTGGTTTACCAGCAAACCTCCCTTGGCTGAATCCATTACCGTAACAGTCTTTAAAGTCCCTGGCGAAACCAATACTGACGACCTCTCGCCTGCCACCCACGCCACCACCCGCCCCGATATCCCGCTCCATGCTCTAGCCATGCTGGAAACAAAGCAGCCTGGATCGTTAGAAACCATCGCTGAGCTGAAGAAAAAGGGGTATCCCGTTGCCTACGTGGGTGACGTGGTAGGGACAGGCTCCTCTCGTAAATCTGCCATTAACTCGGTGCTGTGGCATGTGGGGGACGATATCCCCTTTGTGCCCAATAAGCGTGGCGGCGGCTATGTTTTGGGCAGCAAAATTGCGCCCATCTTTTTTAATACCGCCGAAGATTCTGGTGCCCTGCCCATTGAGTGCGACGTAACGGGGATGGAAACCGGAGACGTGATCACGATTTATCCCTATAAAGGTGAAATTACCAACGCGGCGGGAGAGGTCATTTCAACCTTTACCCTTAAACCCGACACCATTTTGGATGAGGTTCGTGCTGGAGGCCGGATTCCCCTCTTGATTGGTCGTACCCTCACCGACAAAATTCGGATGGCAATGGGGTTAGCGCCCAGCCCTCTCTTTATTAGACCCAGCGCCCCGCTCGATACGGGCAAAGGCTTTACTCTAGCTCAAAAAATGGTGGGCAAAGCCTGTGGGTTAGCGGGCGTGCGTCCTGGCACCTCCTGCGAACCCATCATGACGACGATCGGCTCCCAAGACACCACAGGCCCCATGACCCGCGATGAGCTAAAGGAACTCGCCTGTCTGGGCTTCAGCGCAGATTTGGTCATGCAAAGTTTTTGCCATACTGCTGCCTACCCTAAGCCCGTTGATCTCAAAACCCACCACGATTTGCCCGACTTCATCAACTCACGGGGCGGTGTCTCCCTTCACCCAGGAGACGGCATTATTCACTCTTGGCTTAACCGGATGCTGCTGCCAGATACCGTCGGCACAGGCGGCGATTCCCATACCCGCTTCCCCCTAGGGATTTCGTTCCCCGCAGGGTCTGGGCTAGTGGCCTTTGCCGCAGCGTTGGGCGTAATGCCGCTGGATATGCCGGAATCGGTGCTGGTGCGATTTAAGGGCAGTCTGCAACCTGGCGTCACGCTACGGGATGTGGTGAATGCAATTCCCTATGTGGCAATCCAGCAGGGCACGTTGACGGTTGCCAAAGAGAACAAAAAGAATATCTACTCTGGCAAAATTATTGAGATGGAAGGGTTGCCCGACCTAAAGCTAGAGCAAGCCTTTGAGCTGACGGATGCTACTGCGGAAAGATCGGCGGCGGGGTGTGCGATCGCCCTTAGCACCGCAACAGTATCCGAGTACCTTAGCTCCAACGTCGCCCTGCTTAAAAACATGGTGGCGCGGGGTTATGGTGATGCCCGGACTATTCTGCGCCGCGTCCGCAAAATGGAAGAATGGCTGGCAGATCCTCACCTGATGAAGGCCGACCCCGATGCGGAATATGCCGAAATCATTGAGGTGGATCTCGACCAGATTACCGAGCCGCTGGTGGCTGCCCCCAATGACCCTGACAACATTAAGCTGATGTCTGAATGTGCAGGCGACCCGATCCAAGAAGTGTTTATCGGCTCCTGTATGACCAACATTGGTCACTACCGCGCCGCTGCCAAGGTGCTTGAGGGCGCAACCTCTGTAAAAGTGCGGCTCTGGATTGCGCCGCCCACCCGCATGGATGAACAGCATCTGCGAGAAGAGGGCATCTACGACATCTTTAAGGCTGCTGGGGCACGCACTGAAGTACCAGGGTGCAGTCTCTGCATGGGCAACCAAGCCCGTGTAGACGATGGCGTAACGGTGTTTTCTACCTCTACCCGTAACTTCAACAACCGCATGGGTAAAGGCGCTCAGGTGTACCTTGGCTCGGCGGAATTGGCGGCGGTCTGTGCGCTGCTAGGCAAAATGCCGACGGTTGAAGAATATATGGAGATTGTGCAAAAGAAGATTGACCCCTTTGCTGGCGATCTTTATCGCTACCTCAACTTTGACCAAATTGCTGGGTTTGCTGATGAGGGGCGAGTTGTCTCGAAGGATGATGAGGCTAAGTTGATGGCAACGGTGGGTTAAATGCTGATTGGGGGGTGGGCTAATGCTCACCCTTTTTTACACTTATGAGTAAAATTTTTCGTACTCATCATGACTGCCAATCCAAAACCAAGTTATTGTGTCGTCGTCCAAGACTCCAAGCGCACGGTGGCTCCGCGTCACCCGCACTGACCATAATTCTTCTTTGCTGTTAATACACTTGAAATGTAGCGATGGATGAAATGGGTTCTCTGACCATAAGCGGTATGCTTTTCGTGCTCCTATCCTCACTGGATTGCTTAGGTCTCGATATCTAGACCAGAAGGACTGCAGCGTCGCAGATTTCATAATTTCTCATAGTCCATTGGGACTGATTGCCCCGCTGCAATCTCCTGCCTTGCCTGTCGAGCTGCTGCAATCAAGTTATCTTGTGTCCGCTTAAATGAGGTATCCCAACGCTTTTCATCTTCTAAATCAGCAATGAACTCTCGGATATTCTCGGCAACACGCTCCTGTAAGTCGTCTGGCAGAGATTCGACCATCTTAACGATTGTAGTAATGGCAGGAGATGTCATCAATCTGGCCTCGCAACGATTTTACTCTTTTATTTTAGCTAGAGGAGGCGATCGCCTAGTGGTAGCGTGGGTTGAGGAACGAAACCCGCACTTAATCCTTATCAGTTTGTAATTGGGTTTCCTGACGTCAACCCAAACTACCTATCTGACTAGAAAAAGAGGCGATCGCCTGCCCTAATCTGTTTTCTTGGCGTTTGGGGATGCCATAGACATAGAGAAACGTTCATTTTCAGCCAGCCAAAAATTTGCTCGCAGGTGAATTCTAGGTTAATGGCAAACCATTCTCCTCAATTTGGACTGAGGACTGGAGGGTTTGGGTGAGGCGATCGCCGCTGCTAATTCTTCTCCATAACATGTGAAATATGACTGGAAAATTAGGATGAGTATCTCAATACCGTTAAGTGTGTGTTCGCAGATTGGAGCATCTTGTTTCGTCATTGGCTTAGTGGGATGCGATCTTCAATCACAGCTACAGTTGCCCTCAGATTTTTCTCTAGCGCGTCCGTCTAATGCAAAAGGCATCACAATCTTGACCAACCGCCCACTTCTGCCGCTTTCTCGCCATCCCGTCGGCATGAACCTGCACGTTACCAATGACGCAATGCGC
>JBGSVR010000091.1:0-1555 GCA_041752855.1 Thermosynechococcaceae cyanobacterium | reverse complement strand
ACCTTCTCCAGATACACCATGTCTGACGATATCAATACTTTGGCAAGTTGGACAAAGAACAGGTTCTAACACCATTGGCAACAATGACCTCAGATTTTCTGACCATTATCTTCCAATTCCACAGATTTAGAACATGACCTTTTGAAACCTATGCTAGATAAGGGTTTCAGGAATATAACAAGATCCTACAGACTTGTGTGTACACGGTAGCCACCTAAGCCCGTTGAGCAAGCTCTTTCAAAGCAGTAACACCAACGCGGACTAAGCTGTCAGGCATTTACTTTGCCTAGTTATATTTTCAAAGCAACCGCAACCCGCTCTCTGAGCCAATGACTCTGCACCAGCTCACCTATGCGCTCCATCGTCTCCGATGGCCTGAACATTAGCACTTCTGCCATCTCAAAGGTGCGCTCTAGCTCGGTGGGTGCTTCGTGGCAGTGCTTGAGCGTTGCGAAAGGCTGGCGTAGGAATATCTCGCCTGTATCAGCGTCGGCTATACAGTATTTCTGGGCACTCTGGCTGTGCAGGATGGTGAGATGTTCTAGGGCTGATTGCTCAATACGCTCTGCCAGAGCTTCATACAAAAGCCTCTGTCCTCGGATGCGCTCCAGCTTTGAAGACCGCTCAACGCGACCCATCTCAATTCTGGGCGGTGTTTCCGAGAATGATCGCGACTCAGAGACAGTCCGCCTGACTTTCACTAAGGATTGCACCAGCCTTTGCCTGCGTCAGGTTTTCTATTTAATAATCTCAGCGATTCGTTGCACGAGCTGCATTTTTGCAAGGCGCTCTTCAGGATTGGATAACCCAAGGTCAGCAAAAACGTTTCCGCTCCCTGATCCAACCGTCTCGCCTTCATAAATTTTGTCTTAACTCGTTTTCGTGGTCGCTCTCTTTCGGAATTCTCCTTGTAATGCCTTTATGCAGCTTTAAGCCGCTTTTTCACAAGACCTATCAAGTCCTTTGGTGTAGAGATACCTGTTGTAGATTTTTTCTGAAGGGCATGGAGGGCATAGACGACCCCTTTAAATTTCACTGTGTAAATTGCTAAATAAGTGTCTCCGGCACAATCGTCAATCACTTCAAGAACTCCAGCACCTCCAAAACTCTGAAGAGGCTTGGCTGTATTGTATTTGTCTCCCTGCTGAGCGACATCTAGTGCTATGCCCATCATCTACATCATCAGAAAATTCCCTTAAAGCTTTAAGATAGGGTTCAATCCAGCCAATGGGCTTTCGATATCTTTTCATGGCATGGCAATACTGTCATAGAACGACCCTGCGCTTAAGAAGTAGGGTCTCCTTAAAAGATCATTTAATGGACTCATCAGAAAAAGATTAGCTCTCATTCATAACCAAAGCTAATAAGCCAACCTATCGCCCCTGCTGCACCCACGGAATTAGAGTAGTTTCGGGAATGAACTACCATCTAGCCGCTTCGCTGGGCTAGAGGTTTCCGACACTTCGTTTGGGCAAGTTGCTTAAAGCCTCCAGTGTTGACTGGGGCGATAAGTAGAGCTTGCCCATCATTGTCTAGCGAGGACAGTTCCTGCCCC
>JBGSVR010000090.1:0-4204 GCA_041752855.1 Thermosynechococcaceae cyanobacterium | reverse complement strand
TTGCCAGTGATTAAAAAAGGTAAGTCTCAAAATACTTTGCCTGTAATAGCTGCGTAGTTTTTAGAATAGATCGCAGTTATGCCTATCTACTCACCTGGAATTAACAGGTGGGTAATTTTGATTTGTCCAAAGTCGAATCCTGTAGGAAGAATAACTCCCCATCGAAGATAGTAAGCAAAGAAAGGGTCAGAAATATGGAGAAAAGAACCATCCCAATCAACAACGGGTTCACCTTCAATTTTTTCCCTGGCAATTTCAGACATCTTTTCTAGTATTCGTGTTACTTCATGAGCCTGAGGTACTTCACCACTTAAAACTGTTCTCAAGCCCGTACGTATATCCTCATAAGCCAACTTTGTTTTAGGACCGGTCGAAGCAATAGCGAATAAAACAGCACCATATATGTCGCATGTTTCACCGTTAACTAGCATCCTTCTAATCCGATCAGTACGCTGCCGAGGCCCAGTTGCTAGAGCTTCAAAAGCCAATTTTGATGTATCAGATGCCATATTTCTTAGAAAGATCTGCCAGTCACTAGGTTCCTTTAACTCGAAACCTGAGTTTCAAGCACACCGTTCTCTCTACATAAGGCTGCACAGAAATCCTGCATCAAGTGTGGACTCTCAAATGCTTCTTCAGCGATTTTTATGATGAGTGCAGAGTCACAATGTACATTTAATTCTTTGAAACCAAGTTCAGCAATTTTTTCTAATTCACTGACCTGCCAAGCAGGTATCTGTAACTGCTTTACTCGCCCAGTCATCTCTTTCTCAACACGTATTACATCGAAAGCTCTATGAGGTACTGTGATTAGAATGACTGGCAATCCTTCAAAAACAGGATCTTTAAGACTACGTATAATAGATTGTTGTATAGATTTATCTATGTAGTGAAAATCGTCTACGACGAGCGGACGCTTATATTTCAGTAATTGTTTAATTGCAGAGGAAGCAGGAGAAATTGTACGACTTGCTGTGTGGCTGGCACCACTCTGTTCACTTTTACTAAACTGAGATTTGATATCTCCTCCCATTCCTGCTGGTTTAATACTAGCAGTCATTTCTCTTCCGGATGCAGTATTTTGGTTCTCGCTCATCGTCTCACTGTAGGAAGTATAACCTCCTGCTTCTTCCAGAACTAATTCCCAAAAGCTATTTAAATCGGTTATTTGACCACCAGGAATCCAGAAACTGTCTTGCTTTGGAATAGTTTTGCGAACTAAGACTGTCTTGCCAGACTTGGTTGAACCAGATATAGAGAGAAGTTTATACAGAGCGTCAATATAATCTCGCATTGTAGATTCAAGATCATACTCATCGCGGGAGATATACGTGATGCTAGGTAATCCACCAGCCACGAAAACTTCGTTTAATCTCGCCACTCTCTGGTTCTCCTCATTTATCAATAGTATAGCAATTTATTAAATACAATACGGAAATTAACTTTTGATGCGGCTTAACAATTGGTTAGACTGATTTTTCTGTCTAACCCTAGAATACCTAAATTAAACCAATCCCTTCAGCACTTTTTCTAATTTTAGCCCGAATATTTCTCCATAGCTCTCTTTTGTAGGGTACTTAGATAGAGCGAATCAGCGTAATATTCTGTGCTTTTATCACTAGAATTGGTGTTGCGGATAAATTATGATCCTTAGATAGAATAAGTCGGTCTAAGTAACTCCAATGGGGTATTAGACCGACTCTGTCCGTACAAATTTCCCTTAATGGAGAAAATGGCGCGTCTGGGTCATTGCCATGACTAGCCCTAACTCATCTGCGGCTTTAATCGAATCAGCATCGCGGACACTCCCCCCTGGTTGAACCAGTAATTGAATGCCTGCTGCCGCCGCCGTTCGCACAGAATCATCAAAGGGGAAAAATCCATCGCTGGCGAGTGTTGCACCTTGAGATTTTTCAGCCGCTTGCTCCAGGGCAATTTTGACCGAACCCACGCGGTTCATTTGACCTGCGCCTACCCCTAAAGTTGCACGGTCTGCTGTTACCACGATCGCATTGGACTTCACGTGCTTCACCACCTTCCAAGCAAAAAACATCTCAGCAAGCTGCGCGGCTGTAGGCTGCGCTTGGGTCACAATTTGCCAATCAGCGGGGGGCGTTAACACCTCATCCGCCGCTTGGGCTAAAAACCCACCTGCAATGGTTTTGAGGCTAACAGCAGAGCCACTCAGTAAGTCTGGCAAAATCATCACCCGCACCTTTCCCTTCGCTTTTAAGATCGCTTCGGCCTCGGCATCGCAGCCTGGGGCAACGACGCACTCTAAAAAGGTTTGGGTTAACGCCTGAGCTGTTGCGGCATCTATCGGTCGATTCAGCGCCACAATGCCGCCAAAGGCTGAAGTAGAATCGGCTTCAAACGCTTTTTGGTAGGCCGAGACTAAGGTAGCAGCTTGAGCCACACCACAGGGGTTGTTGTGCTTCAAAATCGCGGCGGCGGGTTCATCTGCTGCGCTGGCAAACTCCGCAATAATTTGTCGTGCGGCCTCTAGATCGACGAGGTTGTTGTAGCTCAGCTCTTTACCCTGAAGTTGCGTTGCCGCAGCCCAGCCTGTGGGTGTTGCGCCAGTTTGGTACCAAATTGCGCTTTGGTGAGGGTTTTCGCCATAGCGGAGCGTCTGCTTTTCTTGACCAGAAAGAATAAGGGTTTTAGGAAGAACACTCGGCTGCGTGGCGGAGCTGGAAGCCTGATTTAGGTAATGGGCGATCGCCTGGTCGTAAGAAGCCGTCAGCGAAAACACCTTCAGCGCACAGTTTTGACGAAAGGGTAGGGTGGGTTCACCGCTGTTCTGCTGAAGTTCGGTGAGGTAAGTGTCGTACTGGTCGGGCGCACAGAGTACCGTTAGGTGAGCAAAGTTTTTAGCTGAAGCCCTCAACATGGCGGGGCCGCCAATATCAATCTGCTCGATCGCCGCTGCTAAATCCGTTTCGCCGCGCTGCTGTTGGTCGGCGATGGTCTGCTCAAAGGGGTAGAGATTGACCACCACAAGATCAATGGGGCGAATGTTGTTGGCAGCTAAATCTGTCAGGTCGCTCTCTACATCCCGACGTGCCAAAATGCCGCCATGGATTTTAGGGTGCAGTGTTTTGACCCGTCCCCCCAAAATTTCGGGTGCGCCCGTGTAGTCTGACACCTTCGCAACGGGAACCCCTGCTGCTTTGAGGGTGGCGGCGGTGCCGCCGCTGCTAATGATTTCAAAGTCAAACTCGTTTACGAGGCGCTGGGCAAACTCGACTAGCCCAGTTTTATTAGAAACGCTTAAAAGTGCTAGACGAGTCATGGGGAAATCAAACCTGTAATGAGTGCAACGCCTTTACCAGCATAAAGGTGGACGCGCGATCTTGACTGATAGAACTTGACCTACAGTATAGGTATTCATCTCTCAGGAGTGCTGCTTTGTCTTTGAGCGCGATCGCCTACCCTACCCCGCCCCTGACTGCCCCCACAGGTCGCCTTGTCGCCCTGCACGGCTGGGGTTCTAATGCCCAAGATCTGGCATCTCTTGCACCTTACTTAAACCTGGCAGAGTATCAGTTTCTATTCCCCAATGGGCCAATGCCCCACCCTCAAGCGCCCAGTGGACGGATGTGGTACGACCTCTCTGATTTTGCGACGCGCAAAGGTTTGCCAGAAAGCCGTCAGATGCTGACGGACTGGATGTTGAACTTGGAAGGTGGCGATGGCGTTCCGCTTAGCAAAACCGTCCTCGCTGGATTTTCCCAGGGTGGAGCGATGACTTTAGATATCGGCACTCATCTCCCCGTTGCAGGGCTTGTCGTGCTGAGCGGCTATCTGCATCCTTTGGAGGTGCGTCCTCTGCCCAAAACATTCCCGCCGATTCTCATGATTCACGGGCGGCAAGATACCGTCGTTCAGATTGCGATCGCACGGAAATCTCATGCGGCTTTAGTTGAGGCTGGCGCTACGGTAGATTATCACGAGCTAGACATGGGGCATGAAATTAAGCCCGAGGCGATGATGTTGATTCAAAGCTTTGTGCGGCAGCAGTTACGTTGACGAAGACGGCAAGGGATAAGCCACAGCAGCATGAGCGACAAATCCACTTCATCTTGATTTTATGTTTGGGTGTAAGAGTTAAATTTATGGCTTTTTATCCTCTCCTCAAAACACCTATGCAGCTTACTTTTTTGCGAACGACCTCCTTAGGGTTGGGTTTGGTGGCGATCGC